>CAVBFK010000096.1:0-4293 GCA_963594395.1 Lachnospiraceae bacterium | reverse complement strand
CAGCGAGCTGGCTTCCCTGGAGCAGATCCTGGGCAGCCTGAGCTTCGCCAAGTAATTTAAGAGCCAACAACGAAGGCTGGTGCCGAAGCGGCATCAGCCTTTTTGTTTGCCATGCAACAGTTGAATTGCCTTCCTGCACATGGTACAATAGGATCAAGCATCATGGATGCCTTAAAGGAGTTGATTGCCATGCAGAAATTGATCGCATTGCTTTTAGCCAGCCTGATTCTGGCTGGGACAACCGTGTGCCATGCCGAGGAGGCGCAGGAGACATCTGCCACGCCGACTGCCAGCGTGAAAACCGTCTCCGCTGATCAGGTGGAAATGGATTACGTGGTTTTCGGCAGTGGTGCCAAGAGTTTTGTCATCATTCCCGGCCTGTCCATCCACAGCGTCATGGGCTCTGCGGATGCCATTGCCGCGGCGTACCAGAGTTTCACCGATGCGTACACGGTGTACGTTTTCGACCGCCCCAAGAACATCCAGACGAATTACTCCATCCGTGATCTGGCCGAAGACACGGCCGTGGCCATGAAGGCGCTGGGCATTGAGAAGGCGGACATCTTCGGTGCCTCCCAAGGCGGCATGATCGCCCAGTATCTGGCCATTGACCATCCCGAGCTGGTGCACGCCATGATCCTCGGTTCGACCCTTTGCACGTACAATGATACATTTCTCAGCGTGCTTGACGAGTGGGTCTCCCTGGCCGAAGCCAAGGACGAAACCGCCCTTCTGGAAAGCTTTGCAGATCATGTGTATTCGAAGGCTACGCTGGACGCATACCGCGACTACCTGATTTCCTCCAACCGTGGCATTACGGATGAGGAGTATGCGCGGTTCATCATTCTGGCAGAAGCCTGCGAGCGCTTCGACTGCACGGATGAAATCCATAACATTACATGCCCCGTGCTGGTGCTCGGCAGTCAAGGCGACCAGGTAACGACGGCCAGCGGCGCACAGGATCTGGCCGCACGCCTGGAATGCGAGCTTTTCCTATACCCGGACACCTACGGCCACGGCGTATACGACGAAGCCACCGACTACAAAGATCGCTGCCTGCAGTTCCTGCAGAAGTATGACGACCAGGAACCCACCAGCAATCTTGATGTGCTTGACGTCAGCGATGACGACGAGGAAGAGTGAATAAGCACCGCGCCCCAGCTGCGGATGATGCAGTGGGGCGCGGTGGTTTTTTATTGCAGGTTTTATTTCTTTTCTTCCGTCTCAAGCTCGTCTATTTTCTGTTCTTCTCCCGCCCCGTTCACCCTCGCCTGTTTCGCATTGGTCACTTGAATCGTGTGGGTCCAGGTTTCGTAGAACATTTGCGGCTTATTGCGCAGGCCGCAGACAATGGCCTGAATAAACATCATGAGCAGCAGCAGGGGCTCGCAGAATTCTGCCAGGGTGCTTTGGATATCCAGCACACGCAGGAGCAAGCTGGCGTTGGGGATCAGATGCAGGAATGCGGCTCTTGCGGCGTATTGCCACAGCTGGGCACGCTTATGGGTACCGGAATCTACCACGCGGATGCGAACCATGGCCTTGCCCATGGTCTGCCCATTCCATAAATACGGGATCAATCCGTAATAAGCCAGGATCAGCAGGCAGGAAATCAGTGCAGAGGCATCGATGAAGCTGTACAGCACAATGCGGATCGACAGTACAATCAGGCCGTCTACTGCAAAGGCCACCACGCGGCGGACATAGCTCACGCGGCTGCCGCGCTGATAACTCACCTGATTCAGCCGCTCCCGGGTCGGCAACATGAATGTCAACAGCGGCGTCACCCAATAGCCCACCATGCCGCCCAGGGTATTGTCAATCAAATCGTTCACATCGGCTAGGCGATAGCGATAGGGTGCCAGGCCATAAGTGGCGGTGTACTGGGTAAATTCCAGGAAGAATGAAATGCCTAAAGCACACAGAATCGTCTTTTTCAGGTTCCAGCCGAAATAATAGCGAAGGAACACGCCCAGGGGCAGGAACATCAGAATATTCAGAATCGGCTCATAAATGCCCGAGGTAAAGAACGCACTCATCCAGGTAGACGGATCGCTGATGGAGAACGTAGCCGTGTTGGTCAGAATTTCAGGCACGTAGCTGAAGGGGATGAGGTTAATGCCCACCTTCTGCGTCGGCGTGGAGTCTGCCGACGGAAACGGCAGAATGGCCAGGCAGTAGACACTCATCAAGTAGTAGATAAACGCATACACGATGATGACCCGTGTAATCAGCACCGAGCCATACTTGCGGTAGCAGTAGATCGCATACGGCAGCGTAAACACCGCCGCTACCAGCGGAAACAGCACCAGAGCGATCAAAATCGGTTCAGCATAGCGCGCCATAAAAAGCCCTCCCAAGAGAATACGTCAAACCATTGTAACACATGCCTAAAGGTTTGTCATCCTTTAGCCGAACACAGATTCATCAATTTTACAGTGATTTGTAAACACTTTGTAAAATATCCGTATCATCTGACCCTTGACATTCTTCCGGTCTGGGAATAAAATTTGAAGGTTTTCCGGAATCAGTGCGGATTGTGGAAACGGGGAAAGGATGACATCCATGGGAACTTTACATAAAATCCGTGTAGCGGCGGTTGGCAATGAGGCCGATATGCTTCGACTGAACCGCGCCCTGCTGGATAATGGCGGCTGGCTGCATGAGCCGAAGGATCGCCCGCCCTACAAGGTGCAGGAGCTCTTTGAGCAGGTGCAGGAGCATGCCCGCTGGGAAAGCGGCGACACCTTCCTCTACAGCATGATCGGCATTCCCACCTTCGGCAAAGCAGAAAGCGGCGCCCGCTGTGAGCAAATGCAAGTAGCCAACGATTTGTGGGTCACCGTATTTTCCTACAGCAGTACCGAACCTTTTCAGCCCGGCGATTGGATGCGTTTGCATTTGCAGTGCGACCGTCTGCCGCTGTTTGTTCTTCAGGCAGATGAACGCTTCTCCGGCGACAAGGGCGAATTGATCTTCAGCAATGGTCAGATGCACGAAGACTGGAGCCGCATGGCCGAGAGCTGGCTGTGGCTCGTTGATGAATATGAAGCCGGGCTTACCCCGGAGGAAACCGTGACGCGGCTGAAGAAAGTCCAGCGCTTCCTGGAGCAGGAAGACTGGGCGCAGTCCGTTACCGAACTATTGCAAAGCTGCATGGACAATCTGCGGGAAATCGCCCTTCGCGGTCAGGTTACCGACGACATGTTGAACGCCTGCCTGGAGCATCAGGATTACGAAGGCTTCTTTGCCCTGGAATCTGCCGTGGCAGATGCTTGCCTGTGGGACGCGCCGCGGGAGAAGAAGTACAGCGCCATTCTCTCCGAATGCATGCGAGCCTGGTGCGAGGCCGAAGGCGAGAAAGACGCCGCAGCTGCTTCCACCGAAACGACGTCGACGGTGGTCACCTTCTCTGAAAATGATCAGGAAGTGATCGAGACAGCGTCAACAACCGTTTTTCCTGTCGAAAAAGCCGTGAAAAAAGAAGGATTCGCGCCCTGCTATGCAGAATAATTTGGGATAACGATTCCATGCCGTTTCTTTCATTAGAATAGACGACGGCAAAACGTTCACGTTTGCTTGCGGGAGGTGCGTGCGATGCAGGATACCATGCGTTGGGGAAAGATCGTGCTGATCTGTGTCCTGGCACTGACCGTCTTTTTCGTGGTGCGCGGCCAGCTGACAAGCGCGCAGCAGAGCATGAGCGAGCAAGAAACTGCCCTGCGCATTCAACAGGCCGACCTGAACGAAGAGCAGGTTTCTCTGGAGGCGCAGATTGCGCAGGTGGGCACGGACAGCTACGTAGAAACCCGCGCCCGTGAAGATTACCAGTTCATTAAGCCCGGCGAGCTTCGCTTCGAGTTCGAAAATCCTGAGGAACTGTATGCTTACAGTGATGAGGAAGCTCAGATCCGTGAAGAAGCCATGGCGGAATAATGCATCGGAGGACTGCGTGCGGTCCTCCTTTTCATTTCAGTGTAGAGAGGTGGATGACCATGCGGACAGCAGTCATCGGTATCGGGTCCAACTCCGTAAGAATGCTTGTCGCCGATGTGGCAGACGGCAAAGCACGTCAAATTCTGCGTGACCGTGAAGGGACGCGGCTGTTTGCCGGGCTGGATGAGAAACACAACCTGAGTGAAGAATCCATGACCAAAACCATCGAGGCTGTGCGGCGCATGGCGAACGAAGCGCGTCAACTAGGTGCTGAGCAGGTAGATCTTTTTGCCACCAGCGCCGTACGGGATGCCAATTCCGATGTATTGGCCGCTCGCCTGAAGGAAAAAGCACAGG
>CAVBFK010000095.1:0-2431 GCA_963594395.1 Lachnospiraceae bacterium | reverse complement strand
TCATCAAGGGGAGCATCGGCTAGGGCTTGCACGGTAGGGAAGGCTTCGAGAAAACGAGAATAATAGGAAAGAACAGTTTCTACCCGTGTCTGCTGCAGCATGGTTTCGGAAACCCAAATGGCATAAGGATCATGGGTACCACGCCAAGGCAAGGTGCGTTTATGGGCGTCGTACCAGTGGAGCAGCAGGGGCGTCACGGGAGAACCCTGAGAATCAGATGAATTGGTAGGAAACATGGGAGGCCTCCTCTGGATTTACAAAAGGGAACGTCTCAGTATAGCATAAAGCAAAGAAAGGTCGAAAACGCAAATTAACGAGAAATCTTTCGCTATTTGCACACAAACACGGAATTTTGGTCAAAAAACGCGGAATTTGCTGAAAGAAAGACTTGACCTTTAGCAAGAAATGTCGTATAGTACGCAATGTAAGTTAGCACTCAACCTAAATGAGTGCTAACAAGATGAATAGCAAACACAGGAGGAACATTAAAATGGCCGTGAAGCCTTTGGGTGACCGTGTGGTCATCAAGAATTGTGAAGCAGAAGAAACCACGAAGTCCGGTCTGATCCTGACCAGCGCCGCTAAGGAGAAGCCCCAGATGGCTGAAGTGCTGGCTGTTGGCCCCGGCGGCATGGTGGATGGCAAGGAAGTTACCATGCAGGTGAAGGTTGGCCAGAAGGTTATCTATTCCAAGTATGCTGGCACGGAAGTCAAGATCGACGGCGAAGAGATCATCATCGTTCGCCAGAGCGACATCTTGGCCGTTGTGGAGTAAAAAACAAGGCTTCGTTTTACACCCTATATAATATGAAGCGAAGCGTACAAAAATCACGAAGTAAAGGAGTTTGATACGTATGGCAAAGCAGATTCAGTATGGCGAGCAGGCTCGCCGCAGCCTGGAAAAGGGCGTTAACGCTCTGGCTGATACCGTGAAGATTACCCTGGGACCGAAGGGCCGCAATGTGGTGCTGGACAAGAAGTACGGCGCTCCCCTCATCACCAACGACGGTGTGACCATCGCTAAGGAGATTGAGCTGGAAGACCCCTTCGAAAACATGGGCGCTCAGCTGGTGAAGGAAGTTTCCACCAAGACCAACGATGTGGCCGGCGACGGTACCACCACCGCTACCCTGCTGGCTCAGGCTATCATTCGTGAAGGCCTGAAGAACCTGGCCGCCGGTGCAAACCCCATGGTGCTGAAGAAGGGCATCGAGGCTGCTACCGAGGCTGCTGTGAAGGGCCTGCGCGAGTTGAGCCAGCCCGTTTCCAGCAAGCAGGCTATTGCTCAGGTTGCCGCTAACTCCGCCGCTGACGAGACCATCGGCAAGCTGATCTCCGACGCTATGGAGACCGTGGGCAACGACGGCGTTATCACCGTTGAAGAGAGCAAGACCATGACCACCGGCATGACCACCGTGGAAGGCATGCAGTTCGACCGCGGCTATGCTTCCGCTTACATGGTCACCGATACCGAGAAGATGGAAGCTGTTCTGGATGATCCGGTCATCCTGATCACCGACAAGAAGATCAGCAACATCCAGGAGATTCTGCCCCTGCTGGAGCAGGTTGTGCAGACCGGCAAGAAGATGCTGATTATCGCTGAGGATGTGGAAGGCGAGGCCCTGAGCACCCTGGTTGTGAACAAGCTGCGCGGCACCTTCACTTGCGTTGCTGTCAAGGCTCCTGGCTTTGGCGATCGCCGCAAGGACATGCTGCAGGATATCGCTATCCTGACCGGCGGCACCGTGATCTCTGCTGATACCGGCATGGAGCTGAAGGAAGCTACCCTCGACATGCTGGGCAAGGCTCGTCAGGTCAAGGTGAACAAGGAGAATACCACCATCGTTGGCGGTGCCGGCGACAAGGCTGCAATCGATGCCCGTGTTGCTCAGATCCGTGCTCAGATCGGCGAAACCACCAGCGACTATGACCGTGAGAAGCTGCAGGAGCGCCTGGCAAAGCTGGCCGGCGGTGTTGCAGTGATCCAGGTTGGTGCTGCTACCGAAGTGGAAATGAAGGAGCGCAAGCTGCGCATTGAAGATGCTCTGGCCGCTACCCGTGCTGCAGTGGAAGAGGGCATTGTGCCCGGCGGCGGCATCGCTCTGCTGAACGTTCTGCCCACCGTGCGTGCTGAGCTGAACAACTATGCCGGCGACGCGAAGACCGGTGTGCAGATTGTCCTGCGCGCTCTGGAAGAGCCCATCCGTCAGATCGCTCTGAACGCCGGTATCGACGGCAGCGTGATCGTTGAGAACATCAAGAATGCTCAGAAGCCCGGCTATGGCTACGACGCTCTGAAGGGCGAGTATGTGGACATGATCGAGCGCGGCATCATTGACCCCACGAAGGTAACCCGTTCTGCCCTGCAGAATGCTGCCAGCGTGGCCGCTATGGTGCTGACCACCGAGTCTCTGGTGGCTGACATTCCTGC
>CAVBFK010000094.1:0-3944 GCA_963594395.1 Lachnospiraceae bacterium | reverse complement strand
AAAAGGTCACGGGCATGGAGAATGCGAACATTCTCGCCATGGCACGCAAGCTCAGCGACATGGGCAAATCCATGTGGATCCGCCATGTGCTCGTTCCCGGGCTCACGGACGGTGAGGATGATCTGCGGAAAATGGCCGATTTCATCCAAACCCTGAAAACCGTTGAGCGGGTTGAGATTCTCCCCTACCACACCCTGGGTCTTTCCAAATGGCAGAAGCTTGGCATTTCCTATCCCCTCGATGGTGTTCCGACGCCTACGAAGGAGCAGGTAAAGCAGGCAGAAGCACTTCTGGGTATTGTCAAATAAGCAGGGAGCGGTGCTTCTTTTGAAGAAGCGCCGCTCTCTTTTTGCGCCCGTCATGGAAGATGTTACATGGGATAAGCAATTATGGGATCATATACAATCTAGATCACTTGTCTTCAAAAAAATCGAATTATTTTTTTATTTTAAGCAGGAATATTCTCTTTTTTGCAGAAACTTTACGCTTGGCAAAAGGTGAGTTGAGGGTTCTTTTTTATCATTTCGCTTTTTGCTTCATCGGTTTTCTTATCACCCAGTGGTGCGAAGCCAAACCATGTGGAGGTTATGTAATGGAAATTGTCCTGAAGAACCTGACGAAGAAATTTGACGATTATGTTGCCGTCGATAATCTGAGCCTGACCTTTGAGGATGGCGAGCTGACCGGCCTTCTGGGCCCCAGCGGCTGCGGCAAGTCTACCACGCTTTATATGTTGGCAGGCTTGGAAAACGTCACCGACGGCGAGATCTGGTTTGGCGATCAGAACGTAACCACCGCCACCCCCGAGGAGCGCAATATCGGTCTGGTGTTCCAGAACTATGCCCTTTACCCTCACATGACGGTGGCCGACAATATTGCATTCCCTTTGACGAACATTAAGAACCCGAAGACCGGCAAGCGTTTCTCCCGTGCAGAAATCCGTGAGGAAGTGCTGAAGGCCGCCAAGCTGGTGCAGATTGACGAGTACATGAACCGCAAGCCCGGCCAGCTGTCCGGCGGTCAGCAGCAGCGTGTTGCCATTGCCCGCGCTCTGGTCAAGAAGCCCAAGGTTCTTCTGCTGGACGAGCCCCTTTCCAACCTGGATGCCCGCCTGCGTATGGAAATGCGCCAGGAAATTCGCCGCATTCAGCAGGAAACGAAAATCACCACGGTTTTCGTTACCCATGACCAGGAAGAGGCCATGAGCATCACCGACCGCATTGTGCTGATGAAGCGCGGCGTGGTACAGCAGATTGCTCCCGCTCATGAAATGTACATGGATCCCTGCAATGAATTTGTTGCTTCCTTCCTGGGCAACCCCGTGATCTCCTTTGTGGATGTCAACGTGAAGGGCGGCAAGGTTTCTCTGCAGGATGGTCAGGTACTGCCGCTGGATTGCACTTTGGCAGATGGCGCCTATCATCTGGGTATCCGTCCTGAAGCTTGGATTCACGGTGAGGGCATTGCCGTAACGCTGGACAGTGTGGAGCAGCGCGGTCAGGATCAGGTGGTGTCCTTCCTGCTGGGCGGACGCCGCATGAAGGCGCTGGTCGATGCCGCAACGGTGCTGAATGTGAATGATCAGGTTTCCTTCAGCCTGCGCAGCAATCGCTGCTGCTTCTTCAATGCAGAGACGGGAGTGCGGGTCAAATGATGAAGCAAAAGAAGAAAGGCTATAAGCTGACCACCGGCCCCAATCGGGAGCTGTTGGTCAGAAGTCCAAAGGCATGGCTGTATATTCTGCCGCCTTTTATCGTGTTCGTTCTGTTCGTGTTCTATCCCATGCTGGCCGTGCTGCGTTCCGCCTTCTATGAGAAGTTCGTCTTCATCACGTCCACCGGCAAGGGCTTCGGTCTTGCTTCCTTTCAGCATGTGCTGAACGACAAGACTTTCTGGCTGGCCTGCAAGAATACAGGCATTCTGATTCTTGTTGCCCTGCCTACCACGGTGATTCTTTCCTTGTCCATCGCACTGAAGATTAATTCCATCAAGCGCTTTCAGGGATTCTTCCAGACACTTTTCTTCACGCCGTACGTCACGTCTACCGTGGCTATCGGTACGGTGTTCTACACCCTGTTCCACAGCCAGCACGGCTACATCAACTATTTCCTGAGCCTGTTTGGTGTGGACGCCATTAACTGGCTGACAGACAGCAACATGGTCATCTGGGCCCTGTGCATTTTCTGCATCTGGAACGGCCTGGCCTTCAAGATTGTGCTGTTCCTCGCCGGTCTGCAGAAGATTGACAAGCAGGTGTACAAGGCCGCAAAGATTGACTGCGCCAAGCCCAGCAAGACGCTGTTCCGTATTACCCTGCCCCTGCTCTCCCCTACCATGTGGATGGTAATTATCGTTTCCGTGATCTACGTTGCCCGGACGTACAACGAGGTGTACTCCCTGTTCACCTCCGTGAACTCCACCACGGCAGGCCCCGGCAACTCCGCCATTACCATTGCCTACTATATCTACTACTACTTCTTTGTGCGCGGCGAAGTCAACTACGCCGCCGCCGCCGCTGTGCTTTTCCTCTTGGTCATCATGGGCTTGACCATTCTCCAGCGCGTAATTTCCCGCAAATTCGTGCACTACTATTGATGGAGGCAGAGGAATGAAAAAAATTAAAGACACACGGGCCACTGTGCTGACCATCATCAAGTATTTGCTGTTGTGCATCGGCGCATTCATTATGCTGTTTCCGTTCATCTACATGGTGCTTTCTTCCCTGAAAACAGCGTATGAGTCCACCGCTATTCCGCCGGTGTGGTTCCCTGCATCGCCCCAGTGGAGCAACTATGAATATGCCTGGAACCTGAAGCCCTTCCTGCTGTATTACCGCAACACGCTCATTGTATGCGCTATCTCCGTGGCAGGCACGCTTCTGTTCTCCATCCTGGGTGCATACGCCTTCACCATTTATGATTTTCCGCTGAAGAATGTGCTGTTCATCCTCTTCATGCTGACCATGATGGTGCCTGAAGAAATGCTGGTCATTCAGAACTACGAAACTGTGGCTGATCTTGGCCTGCTGGACACGTTCCTGGGCATTGCCCTGCCGTCGCTGGCAAACGGTTTCTACATTTTCATGCTACGTGAATATTTCACACAGATCTCGCCTTCGCTGTTCAAATCGGCCAAGGTGGACTGCTGTTCTGACTTCAAGTTCCTTTGGAAGGTCATGATCCCCATGAACAAGAATGCCATCTTCACCATTGCCATTCTTGCCTTCATCGGACAGTGGAATGCTTTCATGTGGCCCAACATGGTGACCCGCAGCGACGAGCACCGCGTGATCACCTCCGGCCTGATGACCTTCCGTTCCATGGCATCTGCGAACTATCACTACCTGATGGCTGCAGCATGCATTACCGTTTTGCCGATGATCATCTTCTACGCATTCTTCCACAAGAAGATCATTGCCGGCGTTGCCAGTGGCGGCATCAAAGGATAACGCAAAGCGCGTGCGTCCTTTCATGTAAATATTTTGGAGGGGGAAACAAGCATGAAGAAACTTCTCGCCCTGTTCATGGCTCTGCTGATGGTCTTCTCTGTGACGGCCGTTTGCTCTGCCGAAGTCTCCACCGATGTGATCACCGAGCCGATCACCATCACTTTCTGGGAAATGCTCGACAACGAGACCTACGACGCTGATCTGCAGGCTGTCGTTGATGCATTCAACGCCGGCATTGGTGCCCAGTACGGCATCACGGTGGATATGCAGGTCATCTCCGGCGGCTCCGAGACCATGGAGACCCAGCTGGTTGCTGCTATCCGCGCAGGCGCTGGCGTGCCCAATGTGGTCATGACCGAAGCTACCTATGTGCCGGACTATCTGATGGCTGATGCAATCGTGGACCTCACGCCCTACATCAACTCTGCTGATTACGGCCTGGACCTGAGCGACTACTACGATTTCTTCGTGAACCTGGGCTCTTCCTACACTGAGG
>CAVBFK010000093.1:0-12161 GCA_963594395.1 Lachnospiraceae bacterium | reverse complement strand
AGCCGTTTTTCCGTTTGATGTCAAGTGTTGCGGACTTTTTTCACATTTTTAACGTTTGTTACGTCAGCCACTTTCGGCGGCAAAACTTTTGCAGTGCAGGACCTTCTTCAAAGCCCTTCATTGGCAAGGCTTCAAAAAATTTATTCGCCGCCTGCATGATAAAAAAGGGAGCCGAGCATTGCTGCCCGGCTCCGCAGGTCACTAGCAAACCTTGGGTGGCGTTGGAGGGCTCGCAAGCCCTTCAATGCTAGATCAAAAACCAGCGAGCCCCTTCGGGGCGATTCATCGGGGCGAAGCCCCTGTGCGGTGGTTTTCGCGCGATTTCATCAGAAATCGCTTCCTTGCACGAACGAACGGCCGGGAGCATGGCTTGCCATGCGACCAGTGAATGAGTGCAAATCTCGCCAAAGTGGCAAAGCCACTTTGGCGATGTTCTGTTTGCGCTTACTCAGCGTAGGTGCAGTGCATGAAGTACTTGTAGCCAAGGGGGTTGGAGTAGAAGCCCTGCACGCTGTCATCCAGCATATAGATGTCGGTGTAGAAGTACAGAGGCGTGATGCAGCCAGTGCTCATCAGCATGTCTTCTGCCATGTGCATCATCGCATAGCGAGCGTCCTTGTCGGTGCAGCTCTTGATGGTGGAGATCAGCACGTCATAGGTTTCAGCCCAGGTGCCGTTCTCAACCTTCACATCATAGCCGTAAGCGGTCAGATCCAGGCTGTACATGGCCAGATCAGCATTGTCGCCCTTGCCGAACTGCACGTCGTTGTTGCCGGAAGAGGTCACCCACATATCCAGGAAGCAGATAGGATCGTTGTAGTCGGCCAGCCAGCCGTTACGAGCGATGGTGTAGTCGCCGGACTTACGGGTGTTCAGGAAGGTGTTCCACTCCTGGTTGGTCAGGTTCAGGGTGATGCCCACGCTGGCCAGAGCGCCCTGCAGGTACTCACCGATGGCCTTGTGGCCCTCGCTGGTGTTGTACAGGTAGGTCATGGAGGGGAAGTTGGTGAACATCTGGGTGGTCTCGTCGAAGTTGTAGTACTTCTTCAGGGTCTCCAGAGCGCTGTCCCAGTTATCCATGTAAGCATCAGCGCTGGTGTTGTAGTAACCATCATACTCGGTGCTGGAGCCGGCGTTCTTGTAGAACTCGGAACCGTCAGCATCGGTCATGCCCATAGCCACGAAAGAAGAAGCGGGAACCTGACCAGCCTGGCCGATTTCCTCAACGATGTAGTTGCGGTCAAACAGCAGGGAGATTGCCTGACGGATCTCGGCTTCAGCCTGAGCAGCTTCCACACCGGTCAGGGTGCTGTCAGCGGGCAGGATGTTCTCGTTGATGTTCCAGCAGACGTAGTAGGTACCGATCTGGCCGGCCACCACGAACTCCGTGGGATACTGCTCCTTCAGAGAAGCGATCTCAGAGGTGGGGACGTCGTCGATCAGCTGCCAGTCGCCATTCTGGAAGTTCGCCAGCATGTTGTTGGCATCGTCGGACAGGTAGAACTCGATGGTATCCATGGTGATGGTGTCAGCAGCAAAATAGGTCTCGCTCTTGGTGAGGGTGATCTTGCTGTTGTGCTCCCAGCCAGTCATGGTGTAGGGGCCATTGCAGACATAGGTAGAAGGATCGGTAGCCCAGGACTCGCTGGCCACAACGTCCTCACGTACAGGGAAGAATGCCGGGAAGGCCAGCAGTTCGTTCCAGTAAGCAACAGCGTTGTTCAGGGTCACGACCAGGGTCTTGTCGTCAGTAGCTTCCACAGCCAGGTCGTCCGGATAGCCCTTCACGCTCTCGAACATGTAGCCGTAGTCAGCACCCAGAGCAGAAGAAGCGGCACGCTTCCAGGAGAACTCGAAGTCACCGGCGGTCAGATCCTGACCATCGGACCACTTCAGGCCGTCCTTCAGGGTGTAGGTGTAAGTCACCGTGCCGTCATCGTTGGTCACGGGATCCACCAGCTCGGTAGCGCACTCGGCAACGATCTCCAGCACGCCTTCGTCATTCTGTGCCCAGGTCGCCAGACCGGAGAACAGGTGAGCCGTCAGGGTAGCACCGTCAACCGTGGAGTTGAGGGCCGGATCCAGCGTATCAGGCTCAGAAGCCAGGCACACTGCGAGGCTGGTCTTGGTCTCGTCAGCGGTAGCGATTGCCACGCAGGACAGCGCCATGACCATTGCCATCACGAGAGCAACAAGTTTCTTCATGGTATTTTCCTCCCTTTAAGGATGAATGTATCAAAAACGCGTTTCCGCGTCCTTGAGCGATGAAAGAATGCCGCGGGGATCTCAGTTGATTTCCTTCACCCGGTGGCAGGCAACAAAGTGTCCCTTTTCGACCTCTTCAAACGGCGGCATGGATTGGGCGCAGGCCTCCGTGGCATAGCGGCAGCGGGTACGGAAGGGGCAGCCGGAAGGAGCGTTCAGCGGGCTGGGAATATCGCCGGTCAAGGCAATACGCTTGTTGGCTCTTGCCTTCTTCGGGTCAGGCAACGGCACAGCCGACAGCAGGGACTGGGTATAGGGATGCAGCGGGTGATCGTAAATCGTCCCTGCGTCTGCCAACTCCACCATCTTGCCCAGGTACATCACGGCAATGCGGTCGGAAATGTGGCGCACCACCAGCAGATCATGAGCAATGAACAGGTACGTCAGACCCAGCTTCTCCTGCAGATCATCAAACATGTTGATGACCTGTGCCTGAATGGATACGTCCAGGGCGGACACGGGCTCATCGCAAACGATGAACTCAGGATTCACCGCCAAGGCACGGGCAATGCCGATGCGCTGACGCTGGCCGCCGGAGAACTCGTGGGCGTAGCGGGATGCATGCTCGCTGTTTAGACCGACATAGCTCATCAGCTCCAGCACGCGGTTTTGGCGTTCTTCCTTGGTCTTGTACATGTGGTGCACATCCAGCGGCTCAGCCACAATGTCACTCACCGTCATGCGGGGGTTCAGGGAAGAATAAGGATCCTGGAACACCATGGTGGCCTTCTTGCGGAATTCCTGCAGATCCTGCTTGGTCTTCACCTGCTTGCCGTCGTACCAGATTTCGCCGGCCGTGGGCTTGTACAGTTGCAGAATGGTGCGGCCGACGGTGGTCTTGCCGCAGCCACTCTCGCCTACCAGGCCCAGGGTCTCGCCCTTCATAATAGAGAAGGAAACGTCATCCACGGCCTTCAGGGGCTTGGTGCGGAGGAAACCCGTGTTGATCTCAAAGTACTCTTTAAGACCTTTGACCTCCAATAGCGGCTTCTTTTCGCTGTTTTCAGACATTGTCCGTCGCCTCCTCGATTTGTTCCCCTGCCTCCATGGCTTTCTTCACGTTCATCCAGCAGCTGGAGTAGTGGCTTTCGCCCACGCACACGCGCTTGGCACGCTGCTGCAGGCAGATCTTCATGGCGGCGTCGCACCGGGGGGCGAAGGGGCAGCCCTTGGGCATGTTCAGCAAGTCAATAGGCGTACCGGTAATGGGCTGCAGGCGCTGGCCGTTGTTCTCCGCCGTGGGGATGGAGCGCATCAGACCCTTGGTGTACTCATGGCTGGGATGATAGAAGATATCATCTGCCGTGCCCTGCTCGCAGATGGAGCCGGCATACATCACGATCACGTCATCGCACAGCTGTGCCACAACGCCCAGGTCATGGGTAATCATGATGATGGCCATGCCCATCTTCTTCTGCAGATCCTGCATCAGTTCGAGGATCTGTGCCTGAATGGTCACGTCCAGGGCAGTGGTAGGTTCGTCTGCAATCAGGATATCCGGTTCGCAGGCCAGTGCCATGGCGATCATCAAGCGCTGACGCATGCCGCCGGACATCTCATAGGGATACTGCTTCAGTCGGCGTTCCGGCTCATTCACGTTCACCAGGTTGAGCATTTCCAGGGCGCGCTCGTGTGCCTGCTTGCGGTTGCGGGGCGTGTGCAGGCGAATGGCCTCCACTAGCTGATGACCGATGGTGTACGTGGGGTTCAGGCTGGTCATGGGGTCCTGGAAAATGATCGAAATCTTGTTGCCGCGCACGGTGTGCAGGAGCTTTTCATCGGCACCCACCAGTTCAGTGCCGTCCAGCTTCACGCTGCCGCCCACGATTTTGCCTGTAGGCGCCAGAATCTGCATAATGGAGTAGGCCGTTACGGACTTACCGGAACCGCTCTCGCCCACAATGCCCAGCACCTTGCCGCGCTCCAGCTGAAAGGAAACGCCGTCCACCGCCTTCACTTCACCTGCATCGGTGAAGAAGGAGGTGCGAAGATCTTTAACTTCCAACAATGCCATCTTTCCGTCGCTCCTTTCTTATGCGTTCAGCTTCGGGTCAAATGCGTCGCGCAGACCGTCGCCGAACAGGTTCAGGGACAGAACGATCAGGCAGATCACCACGGCAGGGATAATCAAGCGATAGGTGTAGGAGGTGATGCCGTTCAGTGCGTCCGAAGCCAGAGAACCCAGAGAAGGCATAGGCGCGTTCACGCCCAGGCCCAGGAAGGAAAGGTAGCTTTCCGTGAAGATAGCGCTGGGGATCTGCAGAGCGGTGGAGATGATCAGCACGCTGATGCAGTTGGGCAGCAGGTGCTTGCGGATAATCCAGCGGCCGTTTGCACCGGTAGCCTGAGCGCTGAGCACATATTCCTGCTCACGCAGAGAAAGAATCTGGCCGCGAATCAGTCGTGCCATGCTCACCCAATACAGGAGGCCGAACACGATGAACATACTGATCACGTTGGAGCCGATGGACTCCAGAATGGTGCCTTCCACATTCAGCACCTGACCCAGCACCACGGACAGCAGAATAATCACCAGCATATCCGGTAGGGAGTAAATGATATCTACGATACGCATGATGATCAAGTCCACCTTGCCGCCAAAGTAGCCGGCAATGGAGCCGATGCTCGTGCCGATGATCATCACGATGATGCTGGCGAAGAAGCCGACCGCCAGGGAAATGCGGGTGCCGTACACCACACGGATGAAGTAATCACGTCCGTGGGCATCCGTGCCGAAGATGTGCGGGAAGACGTTCTCCCCTGCGTCAATCTTCTTCTGCTCGGTTTTGCCGTAGGTGAAGGGTGCCAGGTTGTTATAGGAGCTGTCCACAGGACGTCCCGGGGACACGCCCAGCATCTGGTCATAAGAGTAAGGCCACACGTAAGGAAGAATGATGGATGCCAGGGTAATCAGCACAATGACGATCAGGCTGATGGTGGCCACCTTATTCTTCAGCAGGCGCTTCATGCCATCCTTGAAGAAGGTGGAAGAGGGGCGCATGGTGGCAATATAGGCTTTGTCTTCGTCCGTTGCCGGCTTGAAAAGATCGGGATCCAGCTGCATGCTGAAGGGTTTATGATTGAATCGCATCTTCTGCGCCTCCTTATTCGTACTCAATGCGGGGATCAACAACCTTGTAGAGTAGGTCGCTGACCAGGTTCATGATCACGATCAGAGAAGCGAGGAAGATCGTTGTACCCATGATCATGGTGTAGTCGCGGTTGGTAATGCTGGAAACGAACTGGCGGCCGATGCCGGGCACGGCGAAGATCTGCTCCACCACCATGGAACCGGTCACGATGAAGGCCAGCATGGGTCCGAAGTAGGTGATGACGGGAATCAAGGAATTCTTCAGCGCATGGCCGAAGATGATTCTCCGCTTCGGCACACCCTTGGCACGGGCGGTGCGGATGTAATCCTGTCCCAGCACGTCCAGCATGGAAGAGCGGGTCAAACGCGTGATGTAGGAAGTGGGGTACAGGGCCAGGGTGATAATCGGGAGGATCAAGCCTGCGGTGGTGGAACCGTTGGCAGGCAGCCAGCCCAATTTCACCGAGAAGATAATCAACAGCAGCGAGCCCATAATGAAGGAAGGCATGGACACGAAGGCTGTGGTAATCACCATGATCACCTTGTCCAGCACGGAGTTGCGCTTCAATGCCGCAACCGAGCCCAGCACAATGCCCACAATGGCTGCACTGAAGGCCGCAATCAGGCCCAGCTTGGCAGAGGTCTTCATGCCATCCAAGATGATGTCAATCACCTGACGGCCGCGCTGCTTCAGAGAAGGACCGAAATCAAGCTTGGTGACAATGTCACTCAGATAGGTGGTGTACTGCTCCAGCAAAGGTTTGTCCAAGCCATACTTGGCTTCCAACGCCGCCTGTGCTTCCTTGGAGATTGCCTTCTCGCTGACGAAGGGACCGCCGGGCACAGCGTGCATAACAAAGAACGTCACTGTGATCACAATCCAGATCGTCAGCAGCGCCAGCAAAACACGCTTCAGGATATAAAACGCCATCTTGGAATTCACTACATTCGCCTCCGTGGTCAGGGTTCATGCGGCATTGACCGCGCGACCCTGTCCGTACTACCTCATTCCATGTACGTCGTTCTAGAAAGATTGAGCATCAACCATGCCACCTTTGGCAGTTTCCGCCTTCCTTCCTTTGGAATGGATGTTTTATTATGCACCAAAACATGAAAGTTTTCAAGTAACTTTTGCAATTTTTTGTTGGATTTTCGCCTTATTTCTGTACTTTTCATGTTTTTTATGAATGAAACAGTTGAAATCATGCAGTCGCTTCCGTCATCTGATGCGTTATCACATCGTTGTATTATGCCATCACAAAAAAATCTCAAAAAAAATCAAAATTTTTTTCAAAAAGAAGAAGGAGTTTCGCAAGCAACGGCGAATATAAATACTCTGTCATCTGCGGGAATGGCGGAATTGGCAGACGCGCTAGATTCAGGTTCTAGTGAGGGCTAACTTCATGCAGGTTCAAGTCCTGTTTCCCGCACGACGTGAAAGATCCGGATCGGTTGCCTTGTGGCGGCTGGTGCGGATCTTTTTTTGTTGCAATTCAGCTATTGTCATTTTTCTTTTTCCTTGATAGAATGAAATCGAAGGTAATATTCTTATGTGCATGTTTTGTTCCAATTCAGAGAGCGTTTTTCCGAGCGTTTTCCGTTTTATCCCTTGTGTAAGTAGTAGAATGTATTTTTGATTGTGTTTGTCATGAAAGGTGGTGATGACAATGGGCGTTTAAGAATAGCTAATAGTCTAGTCTTTGATGTGTAGAACGATCGACTGAAAGGAGATTGCGTATGAAACGTTTTGTTGCCTTGCTGTTGATCGCTATGCTTTGCTTGTTCTGTGTTTTTCCTGCTATGGCAGTGACATTTGTATGTGCTAGCGAGTCAACTTCTTTTGCTAGGTGGAGTGATGATACTACTTCCGTCGGAACAACTTGGAGTCTTTCTTGGTCAGCTTGTAATTTGTCTTCCACTCGAAAAGCTGCTGTGAAGATCTTTCATGCGCCAGGCGTGTATGCAAGTCACACCTATTACTATCAAGGCAGGTCAACTGCATCTCATAATTACCTTTCTGATTATGCTGACGGTCAAACCGTATACGTCGCTGGGAAGAAGTACAGTGGCACAGGGAAGATCCTTGTTTTCGGCACCTTTAACCCATAATTTAGTTTACTGCGCTCATCCCCATTTAGGGGATGAGCGCAGTTAGAAAGGAAAATGAAAAAGTGAAGAAATTGCTTTGTTTTTTTCTCGGAATATCGCTCTGTCTTTTCACAGCAACTTCTCTATGCGAAACGCTTGTCACTTATGGCGGAACATTTTCCAGTAGCAATATCGGATTGCAAGAATTTCTCGCAGAAAACCTTAATATTTCACTATCTTGGTCAGATGCCGATTACTTCCCCGCCTCCGCCTTTATTACTGCATTGTTAACCCATGAATTCCAATGCGATCTATTTTATCAAGGAACAGATCAAGCAGATTGGCCTACCTTGATGGACAAAGGTTATTGCCTGGGCCTTTCAGGCAGTACAGTGCTAACTACCGCCGTTCAGCGAATGTATCCGAGCATTGCAGCCAAAGCAATGGCAAATGGCCACCTTTACGCAATCCCGACCGGTATCAGTTTTCGTTACTATCAAACTGTTGAAGAAACTTGGTTGAATGCCGGATACACGGTGGAGGATATTCCCCAATCTTTCCCAAGTTTTTTGGATTTCCTATCTGCATGGTGTGACCGAATTGAAGCCAATCCCGAGGCCGATGTTGTCGCTTTGGGTGGTTGGGATGGTGAAAGTTTTTCTTCCGCCTCCTACGTTTCCAGACTAGCAGAAATGCTTATCAACGAAGTCATTATGCAGCACCAATACGCCAATGAAAAGCTATCCTTCAGCACTTCTGAAATCATCGCTTTGCTGGACCGATGCACAACCATCGGCGAGCGCCTGTATCAGTTGGAATCGAGGAATTATCATTCGGTACTGTTTGAGCAAATGGTAAGCAATATTTGGCCCAGTAATGCTTCTTCCATCGTTTTTTTACGTCTCAACAATGAGCGGCCGAAATTGGTTGATGCCTCCCTATTCATGTGGGCAATCAACGCATCTTCATCCAATGCAGAAAAGGCCGTGGAACTATTAGAAAAGGCCGCAACGGTGCCAAGTGATCCTTCCTCCTATAGTGACCTTTTCCTTTATCAAGACGCGCAGCCGCGAATGAGCCCTGATTATGAAACAAGCCTTGCCTATTGGACAGAAAAAAAGGAAGAAGCAGAAGCGCTTCTTCAAAATGATGATCTTGACGCTGATACACAAGAGTCATTAGAAAAAAACGTTCAAAAATATCAAACTGCCATTGATCTTACAGAATCAAACAAATGGTTGGTTACCTCTGAGCAGTTGGAAAGCTATCGGTCTGTTATTGATGATTTGTATTTTTCACCCATCAATATTTTTAGTCAGTCATCCGAAAGTTATGAAACGCTGGAGGATCTTTATCGCCAATTTGGTCACGGCAAACTAACGGCCGAGCAATTCACACAACGGCTTGACCAAATTGCCACCATGATGTATTTGGAAGAATAATTCACACCATCCTTAAGGAGCTAATCAATATGAAGCGAATTTTCCGTGTTCTTTTCTCTTTCCTTTTTGCATGGATGCAGCTTCCGTGCTACTATGCAAGCAGTACCGACACCGCAGACGAAAGCAGTCTATCTTGGTTGATGTCTTTGTATGGATACACCTTGTCTCAAGATATCACGGCGTTTGCGCAAAGCAATTTTCAGCCGTTCACGGTAGATGCTGAAGGCGTTACGGTCACCATCCAGGAAATATTGTATGACGGTGCGTGGATGTTCACTTCTGCCACAGCACAGCCTTCCGACGATGTTATCCTTGTCCCCTTGGAGGCAGATGTTAATGACTCGCTCGCAGGCGGCTACGGCGAAAACCTGCGGGAAGATTCCCGAACCTTCCTCGAAGCGGCGCAGGAAGAACAGAAGGATTTGCTGTATGTTTCCGTTATGCCCGCCGAATATGAACAATCGGATTTCTATTTTCTCGACCATCGGCAGGATGCGGGGCTTCAGTCAACCCTGTTCAGCGGCGCGCCTGTAACGCTCTCTGAAGAGGAAAACACCATCCACATCGCCATCGAAACAACCTTAGTTTCCCAATCAACCGGCGAAATTCTCTCCGAATCGCATCAGGAATATCCCATCACCATACAGCGTTTGGCCACGCGTGACACGAAAGAATATCTACCCAGTGCAGAGGATGCCCCGTTTGAAAAAATTGTTCTTGTGCAAACGGATTTGGCCACCTACGTTTATCCCACTTGGCAAGGAGTCTCCGATGACGCCACGCCGGAATACGCGCTCACCGATGCGGAAGGCAATCAGGTGCAAAGCGGTCTTCCGCAAGACGCCGGCACCTATTCTTTCGACACTTTGCCAGATACCCTCTACGTAAAATATACGGAGGCATCGGGCGCAGAACATGCCATCGAGTTCACAGCGGCTCCTTAAATCTTAGCATCCCATAACCTGTTTATCCCCTATTGACAGATACCCCCTGGCGGTATATGATGTGTATACCCCCAAGGGGTATTTCATTTTGAAGGAGGGCTTCGGATGGCTGAAGAGCAAAAGTGCTGTTGCTGTCAGCACAAGGAGAAAATCCGTCCGGAAGAAGAATATAAAGATCTCATTCACCGATTGAACCGCATTGAGGGGCAGGTGCGGGGCATCCGCGGCATGGTAGAAAAGAACGCCTACTGCACGGACATTATGGTGCAGGTGGCGGCGGTCAATGCCGCGCTGAACGCCTTTAACCGCGAATTGCTGGCCACCCACATCCGCACCTGCGTGGCGGAGGATATCCGTCAAGGGAAGGATGAGGTCATTGATGACCTGGTGGTCACCCTGCAAAAGCTTATGAAGTAAGAAAGGAAGGTCTCCATGAGACAATTCAATGTCACGGGCATGAGCTGTGCCGCCTGCAGTGCCCGTGTAGAAAAGGCTGTAAGCAAGGTAGATGGCGTTACCGCCTGCTCGGTCAGTCTGCTGACCAACGCCATGGGCGTGGACGGCACGGCATCCGATGAAGCGATTATTCATGCCGTGGAAGAAGCCGGCTACGGCGCATCCGTCAAAGGACAAGCGGCCGCATCCTCCCCTGCCGCCAGTGAAGATGCTTTAGCCGACAAGGAGACGCCGGTGCTCAAGCGCCGTCTGCTGTTATCCATCGGGTTCCTGCTGGTGCTGATGTACATCTCCATGGGACATGTCATGTGGCACTGGCCCATGCCCGGTTTCCTGAACGAGAACGCCATGGGCATGGCCATTACAGAGCTGTTGCTGACCATCATTATTATGATCATCAACAAGAAGTTCTTCATCAGCGGCTTTAAGGGACTGATTCACCGCGCCTCCAACATGGACACCCTGGTGGCGCTGGGTTCTTCCGCTTCCTTCCTGTACAGTCTGGCCCTGCTGTACCAGATGACGGTGGACACGGAGAACGCCATGCATCTGCTTCATGGCATGTACTTTGAGTCTGCCGCCATGATTCTTGCCCTCATCACCGTGGGCAAAACGCTGGAAGCCTACAGCAAAGGCAAAACCACCGATGCCCTCCGCAGTTTGATGAAGCTTGCCCCCAAGACGGCTACCCTCCTGCGCAACGGTGCCGAAGCGACTGTGCCCATCGAGCAGGTACAGCAGGGTGACATCTTTGTGGTGCGCCCTGGGGAAAGCATCCCGGTAGACGGTGTCATTCTGGAAGGCACCACCGCCGTTAACGAATCTGCCCTGACGGGTGAAAGCATCCCTGCCGACAAGGTTACCGGGGACAGCGTTTCTGCCGCCACCATCAACCAGTCCGGTTTCATCCGCTGCCGTGCCACCCGTGTGGGCGAAGATACCACCCTGAGCCAGATTATCCGCATGGTCAGTGATGCCGCCGCCACCAAGGCGCCCATTGCCAAGGTAGCAGACAAGGTTTCCGGCGTGTTTGTGCCGGTGGTCATGAGCATTGCCGCCGTCACCACCATCGTTTGGCTCCTGTGCGGGCAGACGTTCGGCTATGCCCTTGCACGAGGCATCAGCGTGCTGGTCATCTCCTGCCCCTGCGCCCTGGGTCTGGCGACCCCTGTTGCCATTATGGTAGGCAACGGCAAGGGCGCCAAGAACGGCATTCTGTTCAAGACTGCTGTTGCCCTTGAGGAAACGGGCAAAACCCAGATTGTCGCCCTGGACAAAACCGGCACCATCACCAGTGGCGAGCCTCGGGTCACGGACATTCTTCCCAATGAAGGAACGAGTGAAGATTTACTTCGCCTGGCCGTGTCGCTGGAAGCGCTCAGCGAACATCCCCTGGCCAAGGCCATTGTGCTTTCTGCCAGGGAGAAGGGCATTGCGGCGGAGGCGGTCACGGATTTTCAGGCGCTTCCCGGCAACGGTCTAACGGCTTCCTTCCAGGGCAAAACCCTGCTGGGCGGCAGCATGAAGTTCATCAGCGAGCAGGTTACTGTTCCTAATGACATGATGGACAAGGCACGTGCCCTGGCTTCCGAAGGCAAAACGCCCCTGCTCTTCACCCGCGGCAATCAGATGGCCGGCATCATTGCCGTGGCAGATACCATCAAGGAAGACAGTGCCCATGCCGTGCAGGAGCTGAAGAACATGGGCATCCGTGTGGTGATGCTCACCGGCGACAATGAGCGCACCGCGCAAGCCGTTGGCGCACAGGCCGGCGTGGACGAAGTCATTGCAGGCGTTCTGCCCGACGGCAAGGAAAGCATCATCCGCCAGCTGAAGGAACAGGGCCGCGTGACCATGGTGGGTGACGGCATTAAC
>CAVBFK010000092.1:0-8230 GCA_963594395.1 Lachnospiraceae bacterium | reverse complement strand
GAACTCAATCGCCTTTTTCTATCCCCACAGTCTCACATCTATTGTAACGCTACAGTATCCGGTCGTAGGCTGTCTTCCTTTTCTTGAACCTTGGCAGAATTTCTGCTATACTGAGGGCATCACGAGCAGTAGCTCCAGGAGGTGTTTTTATGCTGACCATCCGCCGCGCCTCACGAGAATTTATGTCCTTTCGTCAAGCGCTGATGAACGACCCCCATACCATGGCTTACAACGCGCCTTGGGCGCCGCCGGACGGCTGTATCGCCTTTCCCGAAACGGAATGGGACGAGTGGCTGGAATTGCAGCAGTCCAACTTTCCCGAATGCGGCTGCTTCTATCTGATCAATGAAGACGGCAAACCCGTAGGAGAAGCCAGCTGGCACGGCTACGGTGTCGGGCTGAATGTTTTGATTCATGCCGATGAACGCGGCAAGGGTTACGGACGTGAAGGTCTGCATCTGCTGGCTGAAGAAGCTTTCCGCTATCCTGAAATCAGTGAGCTGATGAACGTTCTGAATCCCTCCTATGCCGCCGCCATGAAGATTCATCTGCAGGAAGGATTCGTTCCCCTGCGGGAGGAGAACGGCGTTCTGCATCTGCGGCTCACCCGCGAGCACTACACCGCCATGCACCGCCGCACGCTTTTGAACAAGCTGATGGATGCCATGTGTGACTTTGACAAGGGCGACGCGCCCCGCATCCACCACTTTGTGAAGGTGCACAATTTTGCCCGCCAAATCGGCATTGCAGAAGGCATGAACAGCAAGGCGCTCTTTACCCTGGAAGCCGCCGCCATTACCCACGATATCGGCATTCATCCTTCTGAAGCCAAATACGGCAACTGCCACGGCAAGCATCAGGAAGAGCTTGGTCCCATCGAGGCTGAGCCCATGCTCCGCACGCTGGGTTTTGAGGAAGACGTCATTCAGCGGGTATGCTTCCTGATTGGTCATCATCACACAACGGTCAACGTGGACAGCCTCGACTGGCAGATTCTGCTTGAGGCAGATTTCCTGGTGAACATGGTGGAAGAGGGCATGTCGAAGCAAGCCGTATCTACCGCCGAGCAGAAGCTCTTCCGCACCGAAGAAGGCAAGAAGCTACTTCGGTACATTATTCCCGAATAAATTTTTCACCTTTCTTCTTACAGTAATAACGCCTGTGGAGGCGCTGAAAAAAAGGAGGCATTGACATGCAATACGAAATCAAAGGCGGCGAGTTTCCCGTTGTGGTGTGCAACCTGCAGGACGGTGAACGAATGATCACCGAACGGGGTGCCATGGTTTGGATGACACCCAACATGAAGATGGAAACCAAGGGCGGCGGCATCGGCAAAATGTTCTCCCGGGCTTTTTCCGGCGAGAGCATGTTCCAGAACATCTACACCGCTCAAGGCGCAGGCATGATTACCTTCGGTTCCAGCTTCCCCGGAAGAATCCTTCCGCTGGACATCCGCCCCGGGCATGAGATGATCCTGCAGAAGAAAGCCTTCCTTGCCTCCGAGTCCGGCGTAGAATTGTCGATTCACTTCAACAAGAAGCTCGGCACCGGCCTGTTCGGCGGCGAAGGTTTCATCATGCAGCGCCTAAGCGGCACCGGCATGGCTTTTGCAGAGATTGACGGTGACCTGGTTGAATATGAGCTGAAGGCCGGTGAACAGTTGCTGGTAGACACGGGCAATGTGGCAGGCTTTACCACCGATGTCAAGATGGAGATCCGCGAAGTTCCCGGGCTGAAGAACAAACTGCTCGGCGGCGAAGGCCTGTTCAACACCCTGCTGACAGGCCCCGGCACGGTGTGGCTGCAGACCATGCCCATCAGTGGCGTCGCCTCGGCCATTCTGCCGTACATTCCTTCCGGCAACAGCTAACCTATCGAAACACAAAAGCGGAGCATGGGACGATTTCTCGTTTCATGCTCCGCTTTGCTTTGCTGATTATGCTTTGACTTTTGCGAAGATCATCCTGCCGGCACTGGTCTGCAAGGCGGTGGAAACCACCACTGTAATGGTCTGTCCCACATAGTTGCGGCCGCCTTCGATGACGATCATGGTGCCGTCATCCCGATAGGCTACGCCCTGTCCTGCTTCCTTGCCTTCCTTGACCACCTGCACCGTCATTTCCTCTCCGGGAAGCACGGCGGGCTTCAAGGCGCCGGCCAGGTCATTCAGGTTCAGCACGCCCACGCCAGCCACAGAAGCAACCTTGTTGAGGTTGTAGTCGCCGGTAACAATCACCGCGTTCATCTGCTTGGCCAGTCTGAGAAGCTTCACATCCACCTCAGTGGTGTCTTCCCAGTCCGTGCTTTCCGTCTGCAACGTGATTTTCGGTTCCGATTGCATCTTCTTCAGGATGTCCAATCCCCGACGGCCGCGGCTGCGACGCAGATCGTCCGTGGAGTCTGCCACGTGGCGCAGTTCATCCAGCACAAACTGCGGTACCACCAGCTTGCCTTCCACAAAGCCTGTGCGGCACACATCCAAAATGCGGCCGTCAATGATTACGGAGGTATCCAGCAGTTTCGGTACGGCCGGCACAACGGCTTCTTCAGTGCTTTCTGCCGAATCTGCCGCATCAGTCGACTCTGTCAGTTCCGTGCCCCGATGCTTCCGCCGAAAGCCGCCGTCCCGGGTAAACAAGGCAAGCACATCTTTGCCGCGCTTCCAGCCGATGGACCAGCCGGTGGCCCCCAGCACCACATAAAGGATCGCTGTCAGGGCGGTGGTGAACATGCTCTGTCCCAGGAAGCCCACCAACTGCGACAACAGTGCCGCAATGATCAGCCCCAGCACCAGGCCCAGAATACAGCCCGTCATTTGAACGACAGACATTCTGTCCAGCCGCTGTTCCAGCTCATTGCCAAGGTCGGCGCACACCCGGATGATCGGCTTGCTCAGGAAGAAAAATATCACCGCAAAAACAGCGCAAGCCCCCGAATATGACCAAACCAGATTGGCAACCGAAACCTGCATTCCGGGATTATTGATGTCATAAAGCTTCAGTGCCACAGCTGCCACCACCGCGCCGATTCCTGCCCCCAGCACAGTAATCAGTGCGCGCAGCAGCCGCTGCACAACCTTTGATTTCATTCTCTGATAGTCCGTCCCTTCCCGCCATGAAAAATGGCGTTGATCAATGCCAATGAATGAAAAAATGAATGATGGGAACCGAATGATGACGAATGAATCCAGTGAAACCCTGTTCAGAACAGCACGCTCAGTGCCTGCATAACGGTATCCACGCCGATGAGTTTGACCCCCTCCGGTGCCGTTATGCGCTTCAGGTTTTCCCGCGGCAGAAGAATGGTGGTAAAGCCCAGACGCACGCACTCTGCAATGCGGCGGTCGCACTGCGGGATGGCACGAACTTCACCCGCCAGACCAACCTCGCCCATGACAGCCACCTGCGCGCCAACAGCTTCATCCTTGAGGGAAGAGGCCACGGCCATGCACAGCGCCAGGTCGGCCGCGGGTTCGCTAAGCTCCAGGCCGCCGGCTACGTTGACATACACATCCTGGTTGGAGGTTCTTTGGCCGCAACGCTTTTCCAGCACTGCCAGCAGCAGCGCCACGCGTCCGCTGTCCGCACCGCCGACCGTACGCCGAGGTGTGCCGAAGTAGCTGGGTGCCGCCAGCGCCTGCACATCGCACAGCAAAGGACGGGAACCTTCCAATCCGCAGAAGACCACCGAGCCGGAAGCCCCTTTCGCGCGGTGGCTCAGCAGTTGTTCGCTGGGGTTGGGAACAACCTGCATCCCCTGCTGGGTCATTTGGAAAACACCCAGCTCATTCACCGAGCCAAAGCGGTTCTTCACCGCCCGAAGCAGACGGTACTCCTGCTGACGATCGCCCTCAAAGTACAGCACCACGTCCACCATGTGCTCCAGCATTCTGGGGCCTGCAATGGCGCCTTCCTTCGTCACGTGACCCACCAGGAAAATGGCCGTGCCGGTTTCTTTGCACAGGCGCATAATCAGGCTGGTGCACTCACGGATCTGGCTGACGCTACCCGGGGCAGATGCCATTTCCGGCCGATACATGGTCTGAATGGAGTCCACCACGGCAACGTCGGGGCCCAGCTTCATCAGCTTTTCCTCCACGCCGTCCAGGGCATTCTCCGCCAGCACATAGAGGTTCGGCACGTCAATGCCCAATCTTCTGGCGCGAAGCTTGATCTGCTTGGCAGATTCCTCACCGCTGATGTACAGCACCTTCTTGCCGTCACGGCAGAGATTGGCGCACACCTGCAGCAGCAGGGTCGACTTGCCGATACCCGGATCGCCGCCGATGAGCATCAAGCCGCCTTCCACAATGCCGCCGCCAAGCACACGATCCAGTTCGCTGATGCCCGTGGTGGTACGCGCTACAGCGTCTTCCGGAATGTCCTTGAGTAGCAGGGCCGTGGCACCGGTGCCGCCTCTCTGCTTGGCCATCTTTGGCGGTGCTGCCTTCAAGGCAGGAGCCGCCACCGTTTCCTCCATGGTATTCCACGCACCGCATCCGGGACACCGTCCCACCCAGCGGGTCGTTTCATACCCGCAGGAGGTGCAGGCAAAGCAGGTTTTTTCTTTGGGCATGGCTCGTCTTCCTTTCCCGTTTTGATCTGCCAAGAGGTACTATAGCATACTTTTTCCCCGCGGAAAAGCAACAAATTTTTCTCCGCGTTTCTTCAGGCAATCGTTTTATTATAACACCGATGAAAATAAGAAGCAAATCCGCGTCGTGCTTGCGCTCTGCACAGTAAAATGGTACAATTTCAGCGAGGTGAATACATTGGCACTGCAGATTGTATTGGTTAACCCTGAAATTCCGCAAAACACGGGAAATATTGCCCGCAGCTGTGCAGCCACCGGCGCCACCCTGCACCTGATTGAGCCGCTGGGCTTTTCCCTGAGTGATAAATATCTGAAGCGCGCCGGACTGGATTATTGGAACCTGATGACCTATCACGTGTACCCCAGCATGGAAGACTTTCTGCTCAAACATCCCAACGCCCGCATGCACTTTGCCAGCACCAAGGCACCGCGGAGCTACAGTGAAGTCACCTACGAAGACGGCGACTTTCTGGTTTTCGGCTGCGAAACCCGCGGCCTGCCGGAAAATCTGCTGGAAAAGGTGTACGACCGCTGTGTGCGCATCCCCATGCGGCCGGAAGCGAGGAGCCTGAACCTGTCCAACTCGGTGGCCATCGTGCTGTATGAAGCACTGCGTCAGCTGAATTTCCCCGGTCTCAGTGCCGAAGGACAGCTGACAGGCCGTGAAGAAAAGGATGCGCCCTGGCTGGACTACGTGTAATTCGGAGGCACAAGCATGGCATACTTTACCCATAACGATCAAGACGATACCCGGCAGGAGCGAAAGTTTCATCAGCCTGTGCAGGATGACTGGGCAGACGACCCGCAGGACGATTACGATGACGCCATGGATGATGACGGCGCTCTGCCGGAAGAGCCCTACGATGACGAGCCTGAGGAAGATGACACCTGGGACGATGAGTCCCTCACCGATGAAGAACGTAAGCTCATGCGGAAAGGGCGTTTCCGTGTTGCCGCCGGCGTGTTTGACTTTTTCAGTGTGATCGTCGGCACCGTGGTCATTCTGATCCTGATTGCCCTGCTGGTCAGCCTGATTACCTGGCTGCAGTCGGACTTTGACCAAACCTTTACCCTCATCACCCGCACCATCGGATAAAAAGGGAGGCATCTGCCTTGGCTGAAATCACTTGGGAGCTCTTTGAGCATCAGGTTGCCGCCTGCCAAAGGTGCGGCCTGTGCAGTGGAATTCATCACAAGGTACCCGGCCAGGGTGACAAACATGCGCCGCTGATGTTCATTGGGGAAGGTCCCGGGCAAGTCGAGGATGAGCAGGGGCTGGCTTTTGTCGGCCCTGCCGGTCAGCTGCTGACCCGCATGCTGGCCGCTATTTCTTTGCCGCGGGATCAGGTGTACATTTGCAATGTGGTGAAGTGCCGCCCGCCGAACAACCGGGTTCCCCTGCCGGAAGAGGCCGCCGCCTGCATGATGCATCTGCGGATGCAGGTTGCTTTGGTGCGGCCGAAAGTCATTGTGCTTCTCGGCTCTACCGCCATCAAGTATACCCTTGGGGAAGACGTCCGGGTTACCCGTGACCGCGGCAAATGGTATGAGCGCAACGGTGTGTGGATGATGCCCACTTTCCATCCGTCTGCGCTGCTGCGGGATCCTGCCAAGAAGCGTGATGCCTGGGAGGATATGCAGACCCTGCGGGATAAGCTCATGGAGCTGTCTCTTTATCCTGACCTATACGGAGGAAACGACCATGCATGACCTGGAAGCCCGATGCCTGCAAGGCGCCGCTGAACGCTGGCCGGACAAGCGCATTGTTTTCGGTGAAGGGAAGAGCGATCATCCCCAGGTGATGCTCATTGGTGAAGCCCCCGGTGAGCAGGAAGCATTGCAAGGACGTCCCTTCGTGGGCAAGGCAGGAAAAAATCTGGACGGCTTTCTTTCCGTGCTGGGACTAGAGCGGGAAGCAATCCGCATCAGCAACGTGGTGAAGCTCCGCCCCACCAAAGAAAGCGCCAAAGGGAGATTGTCCAATCGTCCCCCGAATCAAGAAGAGCTGGTGTACTTCACGCCTTTTCTCTATGAAGAAATTCTGCTGGTACAGCCGGCAGTTCTTGTGACCCTTGGGAATACAGCCCTGCATGCTCTGCTGGGAAATAAAATCAACATCGGTGACTGTCACGGCCGGCTGTGTCACGCATCTGTCACTGCCGCAAGGACAGAGGGTACCTTTTCGCTCTTTCCCCTGTATCACCCTGCATCCATTATTTACAACCGCGCACTGTCCCAGACCTATCAGGATGACCTGCTGAAGCTGAAGGAACTGCTTGACCAGGGCATATAAGCATTTCGAGAGGAAACATCATGAGTATTTATTTCAAGTGCCCCGTGGCCGCCCGATGCGGCGGATGCCAAATGACCAAGCTGCCTTATCAGGAGCAACTGCGCGTTAAGCAGCGCCGCATGGAAGAGTTGCTCCGCCCCTTCTGCTCCGTTGAGCCCATCCGCGGCATGGATGCCCCCCTGCACTACCGCAACAAGGTGCACGCCGTGCTGGCGGTGGACAAGAGCGGTCTGCCCATCTCCGGCGTTTATGCCGCCGGTACCCATCGGGTGGTGCCGGTGAAGCATTGCCAAATCGAGGATGAACGTGCCGACAGAATCATCCACAGCATTGTGGAAATGCTCCCCCGCTTCCGCCTGAAAATCTACAACGAATACACCCATCGTGGCTTTTTGCGGCATATTGTCATCCGCACGGGACAAGTCACAGGGCAAATCATGGTGGTGCTGGTGACCACCTCCCTGGAATTCCCCGGGAAGAAGGAATTCGTGTCCGCCCTGGTGCAGAAGCATCCTGAAATCACCACCATTGTTGTCAATGAGAATGCACGCCAAACCAGCATGGTGCTGGGTAATCGGGAAAGTGTTCTCTACGGCAACGGCTATATGGAGGATGAACTCTGCGGCAAGCGATTCCGCATTTCACCCCGCTCCTTCTACCAGGTCAACGCCCAGCAGGCAGAAGTGCTGTACGAAACCGCCATTGAGATGATGGGGCTTACCGGCCGCGAAACCCTGCTGGATGCCTACTGCGGTACCGGCACCATCGGCCTGTGTGCCTCGGATCACGTCCATAAACTCATCGGCGTTGAACTGAACGCCGATGCCGTGAAGGATGCCCGCATCAACGCCCAGGCAAACAACGTCCGCAATGCAACCTTCTACTGCGACGATGCAGGCCGTTTCATGACCCGCATGGCCAAGGAAGGTCACGTGCCGGATGTGGTCTGCATGGATCCGCCCCGTTCCGGCAGTGATGTGCCTTTCCTGACCGCCGTCAAGACGCTGGCACCCGAGAAAATCGTGTACGTTTCCTGCGGTCCGGATACCCTGGCACGGGATTTGGAATTTCTCTGCAAGGATGGCCAGTATCAGGTTGTCCGCGCAGTGCCGGTGGATATGTTTCCCTGCACGGAACATGTGGAGACGGTAGTTCTTCTTTCCAAGGGAGAAATCGACTCAAAAAAGGTGAAGGTTGAGTTCTCGATGGAGAATATGGATATGTCAGGATTCCAGAAGGGCGCAACCTATGAACAGATCAAAGCGTATATGATGGAACATAGCGGCTTGAAGGTGAGTAGTCTATATATCGCTCAGGTAAAGCAGAAATATGGAATTATAGAAC
>CAVBFK010000091.1:0-2890 GCA_963594395.1 Lachnospiraceae bacterium | reverse complement strand
GTACAGCATGCAGGCCGCGAGCCGCTGAACACCTGTGAAGCCCAGCGTCAGCGCACCCGTCAGGAGGAGCTGACCCGCCAGATGGAACAGGCCATTGCCCAGGAAGATTTCGAGACGGCCGCCCTCCTGCGGGATCAACTGCGGGACATGGCTGCAAAGGAGGCAGAAGCGTAATGAGCGATCATGCCACCATTCTGTCTTCCCGGGTACGGCTGGCACGGAACTATGAAGATCTTCCCTTTGACGTTGCCGAAAAGCCCGACGATGCGGCCATGTGCATCTCCCGCACGACCAACGCCATGAAGCTTTCCGGCGCAGATCGGGATTTTGAAATGCTCCGCCTGAGTGACATGACCGCCACCCAGCGCCTAGCCTTGAGCGAGAGCCACCTCATCAGCAACGATCTCATGCGCCACCCCGACACGGCGGCCGTTCTGCTGAACACGGAGGAAAGCACCTCTGTAATGATGAACGAGGAAGATCATCTGCGGATTCAGGCCATTGTGCCCGGCGATGATCTGCAAACCGCCGCAGACCGCTGTTTCCGTGTGGAAGATGCCTTGAGCCGCCAGGTCACTTTCGCCTTTGACCATCAGCTTGGCTACCTGACTGCCTGCCCCACCAATACCGGCACCGGCATGCGTGCCTCCCTGCTGATGCATCTGCCGATGCTGACCATTGGCAAGCAAATGGGCAACGTAGGGCAGATTGTTGCCAAGGTCGGCTTGACCATCCGCGGCGTGTACGGCGAGGGTGCCGAGGCGCTGGGATGCCTCTATCAGGTGTCCAACCAGGTGACCCTGGGACGCACCGAGCAGGAGCTGATCAGTGCCGTAACGGCCGTTGGTCATCAGCTGACGGACATGGAGCTGTCTCTGCGGGAGAAGTCTGCCGCCGCCCATCGACTGGAGCTAGAAGATCCCATCTGGCGTGCCTGGGGTCTGATGTGCAACGCCCGCATGATGGAGCTTCCTGAATTTTTCAAGCACTGGAGCGCCGTCCGCCTGGGCGCCGCCATTGGGCTGTTGGAGGCAAAAACAGACACGCTGGATCAGATGCTGGAGCAGGTGCAGGATGGTCATCTGCGCGACTTTGCCGAAGCCCCGCTGACGGGTAAGGAGCTGTCCGTGGCTCGTGCCAGCCGCATCCGCGGTATGCTGACCCACTGATTTTTTCGGAGGAAATTATGGCGATTTTCGGACAATTTACAGAGCGTGCCCAGCAGATGCTGGAATCTGCCCGCTCGATTGCCGAGGAGCTGAACAGCCCCGTCATCGGCACCGAGCACCTTCTGCTGGCACTCATTAAGGATGATACCCACCAGCCCCAGTCCATTCAGGACAAGGTGGATTATGATGCGGTGCTCAATCTTCTCCCCGAGCAGCACACGGAGGACGAAAAGCCCCTGCAAATCAGCATGACGCCCCGGATGAAGAAACTGCTGGAGATCAGCGTTATCGAGTCCCGCCGGCTGGGACAGGCCTACATTACCGTAGAGCACCTGTGGCTGGCTCTCCTACGGGAAGGCGACAGCGTAGCCTTCGGCATTCTCCGTCAGTTGCAGGTGAACCCTGCCGAGGTGCGGGACGAAATTCTCCGCCAAATCCGCATGGAACGGAGCAACAGTGAGGAAGAGCCGGAACAGCGTCGTCCGGCAAACAAGCCGTCCGGCAAGAAGGGCGAAACGCCCGTGCTGTCTCAGTACAGCCGTGACCTGACAGCCGCCGCACGGGACAACGAGCTGGATCCCGTCATCGGCCGTGACGCGGAAATTCAGCGGATCATTCAGATTCTGATCCGCCGCACGAAGAACAATCCTGTGCTGATCGGCGAACCCGGCGTCGGCAAGAGCGCCGTGGTGGAAGGTCTGGCACAGCGAATCGTGCAGGGAAGCATTCCCGAAATGCTGGTTGGCAAGCGGGTGCTGTCCCTGGACATCGGCAGTATGATTGCCGGCAGTAAGTACCGCGGCGAATTTGAAGAGCGGTTGAAGAACGTGATGAAGGAAATCCGCGAAAACGGCAACATTCTGCTCTTCATCGATGAAATTCATAACATCGTGGGTGCCGGCCAGGCAGAAGGCAGTCTGGATGCCGCAAACATTCTGAAGCCTGCCCTGGCTCGCGGCGAGGTGCAGTGCATCGGCGCCACCACGCTTGAAGAATACCGCAAGCACATCGAAAAAGATGCCGCCCTGGAGCGCCGCTTTCAGCCCGTGATGGTCGGCGAGCCCACCCAGGAAGAAGCGCTGGCCATTCTGCATGGCCTCCGCGACCGCTACGAGGCGCACCACAAGGTGCACATCACTGACGAGGCTCTGCAAGCCGCCGTTACCCTGTCTGACCGCTATATTGCAGACCGTTTTCTGCCGGACAAGGCCGTGGATCTGATGGACGAAGCCGCTTCCCGTGTCCGCATTCAGGCTTTCACCGCACCGCCGGACGTGAAGGCACAGGAAAAGCAGCTGGAGGCGCTGGTTGCCGAGAAGAAGGACGCAATCTCCCATCAGGACTTCGAGCGTGCTGCCTCTCTGCGAGATCAGGAACGCTGCCTCCGTCAGGAGATTGAGATGAAGCGCAACGCCTGGACCACCCAGCAGTCTGCCGCCCGTGATGTGGTCAATGAGGAAGACATTGCGCAGGTCGTGTCCACCTGGACAGGCATCCCCGTCCGCAAGATGACGGAGACCGAGGCAGACCGCCTGATGCACCTGGAAGACACCCTCCATGCCCGGGTCATCGGCCAGGAAGAAGCCGTCAGTGCTGTTTCCCGCGCCATCCGCCGTGCCCGTGCAGGCTTGAAGGATCCCAAGCGCCCCATCGGCAGTTTCATCTTCCTGGGTCCTACGGGCGTAGGCAAAACAGAGCTGTGCCGTGCCTTGGGTGAAGCC
>CAVBFK010000090.1:0-8433 GCA_963594395.1 Lachnospiraceae bacterium | reverse complement strand
CCAGTCGCCGTCAGCATCCTTGTAGTCCATGGGCTCAAAGTCGGTAATGCCGACGACCAGCTTGCCCTTTTCCTTTACATAGGCCATGTCGGAATCTTCAGCGAACGCGCAAACGGTCATCATGCACATTGCCAGTGCCAGCAGCATTGCGAACATCTTTTTCATGGGAAACCGCCTCCGTTATGATAGTCAGTTGATTCGTTGAGGAATTCTTGCCTTCAACGCTTTATCATACTAACACAAAAAAGCGATTGTGTCAACACTTTAACGCGAAAAAGTTTTGGGGAATTTGAGCCGAGTTACAAACAGCACGTTCTGGAGATAATTCGACCATAAATCACACATTACAAACGGCTTTGTCATAGAAATATCAAGGCTTTGCGGGTATGTAATCTTTATGAAATAAGAACAACAGAAAAACACCACAACTGAACAGTTCTGTGATAAAATCAACGGCATACTTCATTGCAATAAAGTAATGGAAGTAAGCCGGCTCGAAGAGGGCTCCTTGGAAGGAGAAGAAGAACAAATGGGAAAATACGTCCTGAAACGGCTGCTTATGATGGCAATGATGCTCCTGGGTATGTCCTTTATTGTCTTTGCCAGTATGTTTTTTGCACCCGGTGATGCGGCGGAAATCGCGGCAGGTGCCAGTGCAACACAAGAGGAAATTGAACTGACAAGAACTTACCTGGGATTGGATCAGCCATTCTGGACGCAGTACCTTAATTATTTGACCAATCTGCTCCACGGCAACCTCGGCACCTCACTTCTCAGCCGTCAGCCGATCTGGGATGAGCTGTCTGTGCGCCTGCCCAACACGCTGAACCTGGCTGTGGCGGCTATGCTGATTTCCTGCCTGATTGGTATTCCGCTGGGCATCCTGGCGGCCATCCGGAAGGACAGCATTATGGATAACGTGTTCACGACGGTTTCGCTGTTCGGCATTTCGGTCCCGAACTTCTGGCTGGGCAGCATCCTGATCATCGTGTTCTGCGTGAAGCTCCGGTTGCTGCCTACAGGCGGCATGACAGAGCCCTTCTGGACCGCAAAAGGATTCCAGCAGGCTCTGCTGCCGGCAATCTCCTTGGGATTGCAGACAGCCGCTGGTTTCTGCCGCATCGGTCGCAGCAGCATGCTGGACGTGCTCCAATCCGATTACGTCCGCACGGCAAAGGCCAAGGGTCTCTACCGCAGACGCGTCGTGATGGTTCATGCACTGAAGAATGCATTGATTCCTATTATTACGCAGATGGGCACCAGCTTCGGCGGACTGCTTTCCGGCGCCATTGTAACGGAGCGGGTTTTCGCTATCAACGGTATCGGCTCTTATCTGATCAATGCCATTAACCAGCGCAACTACACGGCTGTGCAGGGTACCGTGCTACTGATCGCCTTTATGTTTATCACCATCACGTTGATTGTTGACCTGATTTATTGCGTGATTGACCCCCGCATTAAGTACGAGTAAGGAGACAGCAGATTATGAAAAAGAAAAATGCATTGGCTACGGCATTTCAAAAGCTGCTCCAGAACAAGCTGGCAACCTTCTGCTTCGTGGTGATGGTGATCGAACTGATCTTGATCATTTTTGCTCCGCTGTTTACCCAGTACGATCCTACAGAGATGGATGCCACCATTCGCCTCCGCCCGGGCTTCTGGGCCAAGGACAGCGGCAAGTATCTTGAAGGACATTGGCTGGGTACGGACGAGCTCGGCCGCGACGTTTGGTCCCGCCTTTTGTACGGCGGCCGCGTGTCTCTGTCGGTTGGTTTCATTTCCACCTTCATCGGTATTACTCTGGGTACGATGTTCGGCATGCTGGCCGGCTACTATAAGAAGCTGGACAACCCCATCATGCGCTTGATGGACATTCTCTTCAGTTTCCCCGGTGTGCTGCTGGCTCTACTGATTATCGCTATGCTGGGCATCTCCACCGTGAACGCGACCATCGCTATCAGCATTTGGTCGGTGCCGAGCTTTGCACGAATGATTCGAAGCAAGGTGCTGCAGATCAAGGAAGAAGAGTACATCACGGCCGTCCGTTCCCTGGGTGCCAACAACTTCTGGATTCTGACCCGCCATGTGCTGAAGAACGCAACGCCGACCATCATCGTCATTGCGACCATGCGTATCGCTTCTTCCATCATGTCTATTGCAACCCTGAGCTACCTGGGCTTGGGCGTTCCGGCGCCTACGCCTGAGTGGGGCGGCATGATTTCTTCCGCGAAGAACTACATGTTCGATTCGCCTTACCTCATTATTATCCCCGGCATTGCAGTGATCATCACGGTGATCTGCTTCAACATCCTTGGCGACAAGCTTCGGGACATTCTTGACCCGAGCTTAAAGGATTAATTTCCTTTATATCGCAAACTCAATGCACTGAAAGGAAGGAAGCCCCATGAAGAAACTCGTTGTCCTCTTGCTTTCTCTGGCTCTGGTGCTGACCTGCACGGCTGCACTGGCATCCGGCGATCACATGCAGGTAGAACTGCTGGTGTCCCCTGTAGGCCTGCATCCCCTGAAGACTAATGATGCCCCCTCTACCTATGTGAACGGTCAGATTTTTGAAACCCTGTACCGCCGCACGGTGGACGGCACTTCCTACGAGCCTCTGCTGGCTGCTGATATGCCTACCTACTCCGATGACGGTCTGACCGTGACCATTCCCCTGCGTGAGAATGTTACCTTCCACGACGGTACGCCCTTCACCTCTGCTGATGTGGCTTACATGATCGATTGCCTGAAGGACACCAACTACGGTTCTCTCCGTCCCTCCATTGTGGAGTCCATCGAGAGCTATGAGTGCCCCGATGATCACACCATCGTGCTGCACACTTCTTATGAAGACGGCGTGCTGATTGCTAAGCTGGCTCACACCAATTCCGGTATCGTGAACTCTGCACTGGAAAAGACCGGTCAGGACTTCATGGTGGATCCCACTGGTGCAGGCACCGGCGCTTATGAGTATGTGTCTTCTGTGTCCGGCGCTACCTATGAGCTGAAGGCCTATGAAGGCTACTGGGGCGGCGCGGCAGACGTGAAGGAAGTTACCTTCACCGTTGTGGCTGATGAAGCTACCGCTATCGCCCGTCTGCAGACTGGCGAGGCTGACCTGGCTTGCAGCCTGTCCACTGACAACTACAACACCATTTCTTTCATCCCCGGCTATACGGCTGTGAATGACACGGCTTCTGCTGTGTACTATCTGGCCTGCCGCTCCGATGAAACGGCTGTGAATCCCCTGATGACCAACCCTGATTTCCGTAAGGTTCTGCTGGAGTGCGTTGACTGGAACGCTTATTGCGAAGCTATGCTGAACGGCATGGGTTCTCACTCCAACTCCATTGTTGGACCTACCCTGGTGGGCTACACCGAGGCTATGGAAGAAGCAGGCATCAGCTACAACTTCGAAGATGCTCAGGCACTGGTAGAAGCTAATGGCTGGGCCGGCGAGACGGTTACCATGCTGTATCCTGCAGGCCGTCCCTATGCTGAGAACGTGTTCCTGCAGCTGCAGTCTCAGCTGGGCAAGCTGGGCATCACCCTTGAAGCAAAGGCTGAGGAGTGGGCAACCTTCCTGACCGACAGTAAGGCTGATAACTACTTCGACATCATCATCCTGTCCTGGTCCAACGTGACCGGTGACGGTCAGCAGATGCTGGAGCCCAACTTCTCCACCAAGAACGGTGCCCGCGTGAAGTACAACAACGAAGAGTTCGACTCCTATGTTGACGCTTCCGCCCACACCACCGTGCTGAGCGAACGCCAGGATGCTATGCTGAAGGCAGTGGCCAAGATCCAGGGCGACTACATCGTGAACCCTGTGTACAGCCAGAACCAGATCTACTGCTACAACTCCACCGACTACTCCAATGTCGTGTTGGACAAGGGCGGCCTGTTCTACCTGGTTGACGTTACGCTGAACAACAAGTAATCCATAATGAGCGGTCTGTCTGCCGCTGCAGCACAGTCTCAGCGGCAGACAGACAATTTCCTGTTATTGATGGCTAAAGAGAGGGATCAAGATGGAAAACGTATTGGAAGTCAAAAACCTGACAGCAACCTTCCGCATCCGCAAAAAGGAGTATGAGGTGCTGCATGATGTGTCCTTCTCTATCAAACGGAACGAGACACTGTGCGTGGTGGGCGAGAGCGGTTGCGGTAAGAGCGTGACCACGCTGTGCATTATGAAGCTTCTTCCGTCCAACGGCAAAATTAAGAGCGGTTCCATCAAGCTGGACGGCACGGAACTGACCACCTTGAGCGAGAAAGAAATGGTTTCCCAGCGCGGCAAAAAGGTGGGTATGATTTTTCAGGAGCCGATGACCTCGCTGAATCCTTTGCTGACCATTGGATTCCAGATGCGGGAAATGATTATGCGCCATCGGGGCGTGAAGAAGGACGAAGCGAATAAGATCGCCATCGAATATCTTCGCAAGGCAGGCATTGCCAATCCCGAAAGCCGCATGAAGCAGTATACCTTTGAATTGAGCGGCGGCCTTCGCCAGCGTGTGATGATCGCCATGATGCTTTCTGCCCAGCCTTCCCTGCTCATTGCAGATGAGCCGACCACCGCCTTGGATGTGACCATCCAAAAGCAGGTGCTGAAGCTGCTGGCAGATCTGAAGAAGGATATGAACGCAGGCGTGCTGTTTATCACCCATGACCTTGGCGTGGTGGCAGAAATCGCTGATCGTATTGTGGTTCTTTATGCCGGCCGTAAAGTGGAAGAGGGTACGGTGGAGCAGATCTTTAAGAATGCTCAGCACCCCTACACCATCGGTCTTATGCGTGCCGTTCCGGATGTGGATTCGGATGAATACAACATTCAGCCCATTGCAGGCAGTATTCCTGCCATTACCGATGTAATTCCGGGCTGCCGGTTTAACCCGCGCTGCCCTTATGCCAAGGAATGTGCCAAGTGCACCCAGGAAGCCCCTGAAACGGTGGAAATTGAGCCCGGCCACTTTGTGGCATGCCACCGTGCAAAAAAGGAGGAAGCATAAGTGACTGAGCAGAAAGTCCTCTTTGAAATTCGTGACCTGTCGAAGGTTTTCAAGCTGTCTGGAAAAAGAACCCTGACCGCTGTGAATCACGTTTCCTTCAACCTTTATTCGGGCGAAAAGTTTGGCGTGGTAGGCGAGAGCGGCTGCGGCAAGTCCACCCTGGGACGCGTTATTCTTCAGCTGTATGAGGCGACGGACGGCAAGGTCATTTATCACGGCAAGGCCACCGATGAGCTGAGCCCTAAGTATCTGCTGGACGTCAACCTGCGCAAATATCAGGCAGATGCCATTGCACTTCATCAGAAATCTTTGCAGGAAAAAGACCCTGAAAAGGCGAAAGCATTAGACGCACAGGCAGAGGAAAAGCTGGAAGCCGGCGCTGAGTTCGTCGGTTCCCTGATCCTCAGCACAGACTTGGAGCGTAGCGTGAAGCTGCTGACCGATGCGGAAGCAGAAATGCATCAGGCCGCACAGCTGTCTGCCCAGCGGGCGGAGCTTCAGCAGGAAGTGGAGTCCAACACTGCACGGGTTGACATCGATGCCGCAGAAATTGAAAAGCTGAATGCACCGATGATCAAGCAGGAGCAGGAGCTGGAAAAGAAAATTCAGAGTCACTGGGATAAAGCAGAGGCGATGCGGAAGCAGGCGGCTAACAAGGATCAGGCAAACTACCAGGAGATTACGCCGAAGTGCGCTGACCCTGAGTATCGTGCCTATCTGGACAGCCTGTATACTTCCGGTCTTGACCTCTGCCGCTTGACGCCGCGGGAAATGCGGTCGATTCGTCATGATCTGCAGATGATTTTCCAGGATCCTGCCGCCAGCCTTGATCCTCGGCAGACGGTGGGCAAGTCCATTGAGGAAGCACTGCGGCTGAACACGAAGCTGTCCGCCAAGGCGAGAAAGAACCGTACCCTGCAGCTTTTGGAGCGTGTTGGACTGAAGCGGGAGCACTACGATGTGTATCCGCATACCATGTCCGGCGGCCAGAAGCAGCGTGTCGGCATCGCCCGCGCCATTGCCGTGTACCCTGAATTTATTGTGCTTGACGAAGCTGTCAGTGCACTGGATGTGTCTGTAAAGGCGCAGATTCTCCAGCTGCTCAACGGCATTCGGGACGAACGAGACGTTACTTATTTCTTCATTACGCATGACCTTGGTGTGGCTAAGCATTTCTGCGACCGCATCATGGTGATGTACCTGGGAAGCATTTGCGAGCTGGCCCCCAGCAAGGAACTGTTCCACGAGTGCCTGCATCCGTACACCCGCTCTCTGCTGGGTTCGGTGCCGCGTATGCATGCTGAAAACCGGAAGGAAACACCCTTGCTGACCGGTGAAGTTCCCAGCCCCATCAATCCGCCGTCTGGATGCCCTTTCCATACGCGGTGCGATCAGTGCATGGAGATCTGCTCCAAGGTACGTCCGGAATATCGTGAAGTTCGCCCCAATCATTTCGTCGCCTGCCATCTCTATGACGATCAGGAGGAGAAACGGGAATGAACACAACCTTCGATCCCATGTATCAACCCTTCGCGTCCAACCGCTACTGTGTCACTGCCAGAAACGGCATGGTCTGCACAGGCAACAGCCTCGCAACCGCCGCCGGCTTGGAAGTGCTGCGCAAGGGCGGCAATGCGGTGGACGCGGCCATTGCAACGGCTGCCTGCCTTACGGTGGTGGAGCCCAGCTGCAACGGTCTGGGTTCCGATGCCTTCGCCATTGTTTGGATGAAGGATCAGATGTATGGCCTGAACTCTACGGGCTATGCACCGGAAAACATCTCCCTGGAAAAGGTGAAGGAAAAGTCGCCTGACGGCAAAATGCCGGTTTTCGGCTGGACGCCTGTCACCGTGCCCGGCGCGCCCAAGGCCTGGGCAGCGCTGAACGAGCGCTTTGGCAAGCTGAGCCTGGAGGAAGACCTGGCACCTGCCATCCGCTACGCCGAGGAAGGCTATCCGCTGTCACCCATGATTGCTTCTTCCTTCGAGCGGGCCACGAAGAAATTCCACGGCCTGTTTGACGGCAAGCATGAGTACGACGAGTGGTTCCGCGTGTTCACCAAGAACGGTGAATCCTATCACTTCGGCGATATCGTGAAGCTCCCGGATCATGCCAAAACTTTGAAGCTCATTGCCAAGACCAACGCCAAGGCCTTCTATGAGGGCGAAATCGCCGATGCTTTCGTGAAGCAGAGCCAGCGGGACGGCGGCTATTTCAGCAAGGCGGATCTGGCAGACTTCAACGTGAAATGGGTCGATCCCATCGGCGTGGAGTATCATGGATACAACGTTTGGGAGATCCCGCCGAACGGTCAGGGCATTGTGGCGCTGATGGCACTGAACATCCTGCGGAACTTTGATGATTTCAAGCAGGGTGATACGGAGACCTATCACCGCCAGTTTGAGGCCATTAAGATGGCCTTTGCCGATGCCAAGCATTACGTAACGGATCCCGATTATATGCCGCTGGATTATCATCGTCTGATTCTGCCGGAATACGGCAAACAGCGCGCGGCAGAAATCGGTGCAGAAGCCAAAATGCCTGAGTTCCGTGAGCCTCCGAAGTCCGGCACGGTGTACCTGTGCACCGCCGATGGCGAAGGCAACATGGTCTCTTTCATCCAGAGCAACTACATGGGCTTCGGCTCCGGTATCGTGGTGGAAGGCTACGGCGTGGCGCTCCAGAACCGCGGCGCAGACTTCTCTTTGGATCCCAATCACTACAACTGCCTCATGCCCCGCAAGCGCACCTATCACACCATTATCCCCGGCTTCCTGACCAAGGATGGAAAGGCCGTCGGTCCCTTTGGTGTCATGGGCGGATACATGCAGCCCCAGGGTCATGTGCAGGTTGTGATGAACTATGTGGATTATCACATGAATCCGCAGATGGCGCTGGATGCGCCCCGCTGGCAGTGGATGAAGGACAAGGCCTTTACCGTGGAGTCGTCCTTCCCCAATGCGGTGGTGGGACAGCTGACCCGCAAGGGACATGAGATTACCGTCCAGCATGACTGGAGCAGCTTCGGCCGCGGGCAGATGATCGTTCGCCTGGAAAACGGCGTGCTGGTAGGCGGCTGCGAGTCCCGAACGGACAGCAACATCGCCTGCTATTAATGTCTGCTATGAATTGTATAGAGGGGAGTCAAAACATTGCCTGATACAAAGAAAACCGGAGAAAAATCGCTTCTGAAAGATCTCCTGGAAATGTTTGTTGTGTTCTTCCGCATTGGCGCCGTTACCTTCGGCGGCGGCTATGCCATGCTGCCTATTCTCCAGCGCGAGCTGGTGGAAAACCGTCACTGGACTACCGAGGCAGATCTGACCGACTACTACGCCATCGGTCAGTGCACCCCCGGCATCATTGCCGTCAACACGGCAACCTTCATCGGCCGCAAGCGTGCCGGCAACATCGGCGGCAT
>CAVBFK010000089.1:0-2972 GCA_963594395.1 Lachnospiraceae bacterium | reverse complement strand
GGGAAGGAGCAACGATGATGAACAAAACGACGAAACGAATCCTGGCTGTGCTGATCGTTCTGGCTCTGCTGGGCGGAAGCGGGTACGCCGCCTACACCTACGGCAAGCAGAGCGGCTTCAAGGAAGGCCAGGCGCAGACGGTCTGCGGCGTGGATAATGCCTCTCTTGAAATGCTGGCAGGCGGTTTGGCATGGCAGCTGTCTGCTGAAAGCAATGCCTTGATGGAGCAGGCGTTCAGCCTTGCAACAGCCAATGTAGAAGCCTTGGTCAGTAAGTGCAACGACAGCGAGAACACGGAGTGGACGCTGGAAACCGGTGCAGACGGTCAAAAACGGATGATGCACAACGGTGTGCGTGTGGCCATTGTCAGCGACATCGATGACACTTTGGTAGACGGTGCGCACTACTCGGCAGAAGTCGTCGGCAATGACGGAGATTACAACAACGTGTCCTTCGCGCGGTTCATCATGAGCGACAGCTGTACGGCGTTGCCCGGAGCGGTAGCGTTCATCAATCTGTGCGTATCCAGCGGCATTGAGGTGTACTACGTGACCAACCGCTATGACCAGGGCTACAAGGTGGGACAGTCAGACTCCCAGGGATCCTATGAGGCCTCTGTTCAGGCAGACGGCAAGGGAATGTATTGCAAAGCCGATGGCACGGAAATCGGCAGTACCCTGTACCAGACCCTGGGCAAGAGCATCTACGATATTTCCCTGGAATCCATGGAACGCCTGGGCTTCCCGGTGGATGACCAGCATCTGATTGTGAATGACTTCAAGCTCAACGGCTCCAGCAAGGAGCCTGCACGCAGTGCCATTCGCGAGGGTGCGGAAGATTATCCCAACGGTCAGCGCTCCGATGGCAACAGCACCGGCAGTGCGGTCACCGCCAAGATCGATGCCCATGAGATTGTCATGCTGCTTGGCGACAATATCGCGGATTTTACGGATGATTTCAGTGCATCCGGCTTGGATGCGGTCAGCCGAGCAGAGCTTGCAACGCAGTATGCCGACAAGTGGGGGACAGAATGGATTGTCTTGCCCAATGCGGTCTATGGCGATTCCATCAACTATGCCACCAGCTACGGCCTCAAGGAATTGTTTAACGTGTATACTTACGTCAAGTAAAAAGGCAAAAGGAGAGGGCAGTGCAACCAATTCTGCACTGCCCTCTTTTGATATGCAAATTTCGCAGGATTACTCCCAGTCCACCAGTCCCTTGGACTCAAGATACTGCTGCTGGTAATCCATGTAGTCATCAATCAGAGAAGCTACCTTCACGGCTTGGTCAGGGGTCAGGTTGTTCTGAGCAACCAGCGCCTCCACCATGTACTCGAAGGCGTCGTCATCTTCATAGTAGCTGTCGCCGGCATTGCCTTCATCGTCCAGCGCGCCGGAAGAATGCATGTACGCCATGTCAGCATCGATGGCCTGGGAAATCAGCGTATCGATTTGGTCTGCAAGCAAGCTGTGATAGTGGCGGTCAATGCGGGGCAGAATGAAATCCAGCGCTTCCTGCTTGTCATAGCCCTTCATCATAGCGGCATTCCTCCTTACAGTACAGCCTTGAACTGCTCCAGCGTGGCCTTGAATACTTCCATGGCCTTGCGGATGGGCTCAGGACGGCTCATATCGATACCGGCCAGCTTCAGTGCCTCAATGGGCGGCACGCTGCAGCCGGCAGACAGGAACTTGCGGTAATCCTTCACCGCGCTTTCACCCTCGCTGAGAATCTTCTCGCTCAGGGACACAGCGGCGCAAAGGCCGGTTGCGTACACATACACGTAGAAGGCATTGTAGAAGTGGGGAATGCGCATCCATTCGTTGGCGATGACGTCATCCACCACGCAAGCGCTGCCGTAGTAGGTCTTGTTCAGCTCCAGGTAAGCATTGCTCAGGCTCTCGCGGGTCAGCGGCTCACCCTTGGCGGCCATTTCATGGCTGATCTTCTCGAACTCAGCAAACATGGTCTGGCGGAAGCAGGTGGTGCGGAACTGCTCCAGAAAGTGGTTCAGCAGATACGCCTGGGCCTTCTTCTCAGGAAGCTTCTTCAGCAGATAGCGCATCATGACAGCTTCGTTGCAGGTGGAAGCAACCTCCGCCACAAACAGGCTGTAATTGGCCTTGGAGAAGGGCTGATTCGTGTTGCTGAAGTAGCTGTGCATGGAGTGACCCAGCTCGTGAGCGATGGTGAAAGCGGAATCCAGATTGTCGTTGTGATTCAGCAGCACATAGGGGTGCACATCGCCCAGAGAACCGTTGGAGTAAGCACCGCTGGTCTTGTTCTCATTGGGATAGACGTCAATCCAGCCATTGTCCCGTGCTTCGCGCAGCTTGGCCAGATAATCTTCGCCCATGGGTGCCAAACCTTCCAGCACCAGGTCGAAGGCCTTCTCATAGGGCATGTCCATCTTAAAGTCCTTCACCATGGGGCAGTACAGGTCGTACATGTGCAGTTCGTCCACGCCCAGCACCTGCTTGCGGAGGCTGAGGTAATCATTCAGCACGGGCAGATACTCGTGAATCACCTGAATCAGGTTGTCGTACACTTCTTCGGGAATCTGCAGGGGCTCCATAGCGGCGGCGCGGGCAGAGGAGAAGTGACGGGCGTCTGCCATGAACTGATCCTTTTTCACAGAGGCGGAATAGGTGCCGGTAATGGTGTTGCCGAAAGCACCGTAGGTTCCCATCATGCCTTCAAAGCCCTGACGGCGGACTTCGCGGTCATCGGAGTGAATGAAGGTGGAATAGGTGTTGTCGTTCAGCGTTGCCTTGGTGCCGTCGGGCATGGTGACATCGGGGAACTTCATATCCACGTTGCTCAGCATGGAGTAGATGTTGCTGGGCGCCTCGGAAACTTCGCCCATCATGGCCAGCAACCGCTCCTGCTCCTTGCTCAGGGAGTGGGGCTTCTGCAGAATCAGGTTCTGCAGGTAGGTGTCATAGTCGGCCATGTCGGCTTCCTTGGAT
>CAVBFK010000088.1:0-8968 GCA_963594395.1 Lachnospiraceae bacterium | reverse complement strand
GGATGAACATACGCCCGTCGCCCCAGGTACTCAATCCTTTGGGGGTAAACCAGTCCACACGAAAATAGCCGGTGGCGCCGCCGGATGCGTTCAAGTTGACATCGCCGAAGTCATCCAGCTCAGGATAGGCAGGATGAGCGTAGTTGCCGATGCGGCTAGCGGCCACCTTTGCCTGGTCATCCCCGGTGTAGAAGAGAAATTGCTCAATCTGGTGACTGCCGATATCACACAGGATGCCGCCGTACTTCTCCTTTTGAAAGAACCACTCGGGACGGTCAGGCGCGTTCAGGCTGTGAGGGCCGAAACCCTCCATGTGAATAACCTGGCCGATTTCTCCCTGTGCAATCATGTACCCCGCCAGCACGGCGGCCTCCACGTGAAGACGCTCGCTAAAGTACACCATGTACTTTCTGTCCGTGCGGCGTACGGCTTCCCGTGCCGTCTCCAGCTGTTCCAGAGTAGTGAAGGGGCCTTTATCCGTAAAGTAATCCTTCCCTGCCTCCATTACCCGCAGCCCCACAGCACACCGCTCACAGGTAACAGCGGCGGCACAAACCAGTTGGACAGACGCATCCTGCAAAATTTCTTCTTCACAAGAAGCAGGCTGTGCCTGGGGAAAGGCCTTCACGAAAGCCTCCACCTTTTGGGAGTCAGGATCATATACGTACTTCAGCGTGGCGCCTGCACCCAAGAGTGCCTGAGTCATGCCGTAGATGTGTCCATGCTCCAGATACATGACCGAGAAGATGAACTCACCAGGCTTGACCACAGGCTTAGCAGACCCCTGCGGCGCATACTGCATGCAATCGGCTGAAATCATGCTGCACCTCCCGGCACTTATGCCTTCACAAGCTTGCTGACATCCAGTTGATAGCCTTCCGCAGGAGCATCCGCGTGAAGGTCTGTCACATGCCCTTCCAGCTGAACGTCGGTAGACTGTCCGTCATCGTCATACAGAGAATAAACCGCATGGTCGCAGTCCCAGCCCAGTAGGGTCAAGGTATGGCTGTCTACCGCCTCCACCCATTCGCCGCCGCGGCTCAGCGGAATCATTGCTCCTCTGCGGATGAACAACGGGAACTCGTTCAGCTTCAGCTCGACCCAGTGGTGACCCGCCGCCATGGGCATCAAATCATAGTCATCTGCCGAGCGGAAGCGCACCATGAGCATCTCTTCCGGCAGATAAACGTGACGGCCGCGGGCGTTCTGCTCATAGACGGGAGCGATCATGCATGCCTCGCCCAGCATCACCTGATCCTCCGTGCGGCAAGCCACATCATCGTCCGGATAGTCAAAGGCCAAGGGGCGGAAGAGCATCTCATCCGTCAGGGCGGCTTTCATAAATTCGCTGTACAAGTAGGGAATCAGCGCATAGCGAACCGTCAGCACGCGGCGCATATCGTCCCAGCGGGCAAAGCGGTAAATCTCCTGGTCACGGGTGCCCTGTGCGGTATGGTTGCGCATCAAGGGCGTAAAGACGCCCAGCTGCAGCCAGCGCAGGAGCAAATCTTCCGTCGTATTCTGCCCAAAGCCGCCGAGATCGGCACCGTTGTAGAGGAAGCCGCACATATTCAGCGAAGGGAGCTGTTTCAGGTTCAGCAGAATGTGACTCCACCAGGAGCAATTATCGCCCTGCCAGATGCCGCCGTAGCGATGGGCACCCACGTAGGAAGAGCGGCTGAAAATCAGATAGCGCTTATCAGGTGCATAGGCCTTGAAACCTTCTGCGGCGGCACGGGTCATGTTGTAGCCGTACAGATTATGCACCCGGTCATGGCGGATGCGCTTGCCGCCCACCTCATGGTAGAAGCGGCGATAATCGTCCATGTTGTTGGCTAACCCTTGGAAAACGGCTTTCAGGTGGAACGAATCATCCACTTCAAGATTTTTGCCGCGGCAGCTTTCCGCCAGATCCAATGCTTCCTCCAGGGTTTCCTGGGAGTAGAACAAGGCCGGCTCGTTCATGTCATTCCAGAATCCCTCAATGCCGGCATCCAGCAGTTTGAAATACTGCTTGCCGAACCAGGCACGCACATCGGCGCGGAGGAAATCTGCAAAATAGCTGTGTCCCGGCCAGACGGCACCAACGAAGGGCTTGCCGTCTTCCTTCAGGCAAAAGTAACCCTTTTGCAGGCCTTCCTCGCACACATCGTAGCCGTCTTCCTTCTTGACGCCCGCATCGATGATGGGCACAAGGCGGATATGGTCTTCATGCATGTCCTTGGCCAGTTTGGGCAGATCCGGGAAGCGCTCCCTGCTCCAGGTGAAGTCCTTATAGCGCTCCATGTAGTCAATATCCATGCTCAGACCGTCCAGCGGGATGTGACGGACGCGGTGCTCATGAACCACGGTGCGCACATCTTTCTCACAGGCATAGCCCCAGCGGGACTGGATATAGCCGAACGCCCACTTAGGCGGTACATAGCTCCGCCCGATGATCTTTCGGAAGGCGTGCACAATCTTCTTGAGGCTGTCTTCCTCAATGAGATAAACGCTGATATTGCCTTCCGGGCTGGTAATCACCGCCTTGTCGGCATCCGTGTAGCCCAAGTCAAACGTCACTGCACCGGGATCGTCAAAAAATACGCCGAACAAGCCGCATGTGCCGGAGAGGATCAAGAAGTTGTGACTGCCGTACAGGCAATCCCGGCTTTCATGATGGTTGGGATCATCCAGATTCCACGCCCGATAAAGGTGCCCCCGCTTGTTCATGCCGCGTACGCTTTCGCCCAAGCCGAAAATCATATCATCTTCGCCCAGTACAACCGTAAAGCTGACCGCCTCGCCGCTTACTGCGGTGGACATATGCGGAATTGCACCCTCACCCATAGGGACATCCGCCACCACGGCATCTGTGGGGATGGGCGTACCGAAGTCATATCTGCGGATCATATTTCAATGACCTCCGTTCATAGAATTCCTATTAAGAAAAACGAACCTCAATATCCATCGGATTCTTTCTGTAAACGGCATGAAATTCCCTGCTGATGCGGAAAATTTCATCACCTTATTTGCGTTTTGCTTTTTTCCCTTTCCTGCCGTATAATAGGGAAGAAATTTGAATTTTCCATTCTCATTCGATTGCAAAGGAGGCACAATTATGCGCCTTACCATTTTGGGCATGAACGGCCCTTATCCTGCGCCCAAGAGCGCCTGTTCCGGATACCTGGTCACCACGGGAGACGCCAGGATTCAGCTGGATCTCGGCACGGGGACGCTTTCCGCCCTTACAGCGCTCACCGCGCCGGAAAAGCTGACTGCGCTGGTGTTCAGCCACTGGCACTTTGACCACTGCAGTGATGCACTGCCCCTGATTTTCCGCCTGGCCGACCACGGGAAGGATCGCCCCCTACCCGTTTACGGCCCTGTCGATGAATTGTCCCCCGTGCGTCAGGCGCTGGCGAATTGCCCGCAAGCAGAGCTTCACGACCTGCATGCCGGCGATACCATCGCCCTGGGAGACGTCTGCCTCGCGGCCTATACGGCGCGTCACCCGGTGCCTGCCTTGATGTATCGTCTTTCCGACGGCTCTTCTTCCCTGTGCTACACGGGAGACACCAACACCACGGAATCTCTTTCCGCCTTTGCCAAGGACGCCGATCTTCTGCTGGCAGATGGTCTGTTTACCGAACAACTTTGGGCAGAAGGCAAGCCCCATCTTTCTGCAAAATTGGTGGCCGAGCTTGCCCGTGATGCGGCCGCAAAGAAGCTGGTCATCACCCATCTGAATCCTTCCATTGACCCCTCTGCTTTGCTGAAGGAGGCGCGCGCCATCTACCCCCATGCGGTATTGGCCAAGTGCGGTGACGAATACGAATGCTGACCGACAAGCATCGTGAAAACCTCGCCTGGGTTCTGCCCCTGCTGAGCGTCGGCCTAACAGCCGGCATTCTCTGCGGACGTGCCGCCTCCACCCCGTTGTACGGCGCCGCCGTGCTGGTGCTGGGGATCATCGCCGCCATCTTTCTCCGTGACAAGGGACGCAAGGCCGCTATGCTGGTGGTTTTCTGTGCAGTAGGCACGGTGCTGGGCTATTTCAGCTACCACCCATCGATTCCTGCAGAAGGGGATTACGTCATTGAAGGCGTAGTTTGCGACAGTGTCACCACCGACAGTGATACGTATCGAACGAAAACCCGGCTCACCAATGTGAAGCTCAACGGTAAGTCTCTTCCCGGCGTGGTCTACTGGAGCTGTTATCCCGACAGTGATACGGCCTCCCTGATTCAGCCTGGAGCGCACCTGACCTTTTCCGGCTCCGTTTACGAGCCTTCGGGGTCAGAGAATCCCGGCGGCTTTGATTTTCGGGAATATCTGCTGGGGCAGGGCATCAGCGTCGGCGTTTACGGATGCACGGATTTAGCCGTTGCAGACACGTTTTCCTTCTCGCTGAAAGGTATCGCCGCTTCCCTGCGGGAGACGCTGTCTCAGCAGTTGTATGCCGTCATGGGCAAGGAAAACGGCGCCTATGCCGTAGCCATGCTTTTGGGCAGTAAGTCCGATCTGCCGGAAGATGACCGCGCCGCCTTCTCGCGGGTGGGCGTGGCGCATTTACTTTCCGTCAGCGGATTTCATGTAGGCATTTTGGCAGGACTACTTTCTTTCCTGCTGGCTTGGTGTTCACCCAAGTTTCGCTTTGCTGTGTGCGCCGTGGTGCTTTCTGCTTACTGCCTGCTGACGGGCATGAACGCACCTGTCATTCGTGCTTCCCTGCTGGTGCTGCTGGTCATGTTCGGCAAGGTCTGTCACCGACGTACCCTGGGCATCTGGATGTGGTGTGCCTGCTACTGTCTGACGCTCCTTTTCCGCCCGGCGCAATTAACCAGTGCCAGCTTTCAGTTAACTTACGCCGCCGTGCTGGGCATTATTCTGGTCACGCCCGCCCTTCAGCGGCTGTGGAAGCCCAAGCACAAATTCATGCAGAAAATCTGGAGCATGCTCTGCGCTTCCATGGGCGCACAGGTGGGCGTCTTTCTGCCCCTGTGCTACTGGTTTCAGAAGCTCCCCCTGCTGGGCTTGATTATTAACCTGGCGGCACTCCCCTATTCTTCTGCCCTCATTGGCCTGTACTGGGTTGTTCTGCTGTTTTCTGCCGTGCCTGGGCTGGGCACGCTGTTGGGCACCCTGGCCAGCTACGGCACTTCCCTGCTGACCGCCGCCGTGCGCCTGCTGGACACGCTCCCCATGACCAACCTGTGGGTCAAGCAGGCGAATCTCTTTACCCTGCTGGGTTGGGCACTGATTCTTTTCAGCTGTGTGAAGGTTCTTCACATCAAGCGTCGAAATCTTATGCTTGCGGCCGGCACCATCGTTACGGTACTGTCGCTGATTGTGTGGCCGCATACCGGCACGGAATACATTCAGTTCAGCGTCGGCAGTGCAGACGCCGCCTTGCTTTATGATGAAGACGTTGTCACCGTCATCGATACAGGCGAAGGTGATGGCGTTCTGGCAGATTATCTCCGCCAGAACCGGCTCTCCATTGACCATCTCGTGCTGACGCACCTCCACCGCGACCATGCCTTAGGCCTTGCCGACCTGATGGACGAAGACATTCCCGTCAAGGAGATCATCCTCCCATGGGGTGCAGAGGATGCTTCCGTGGATTCCTCGATGCTTGCGCTTCTGCATCAGATGGAAGATCAAGGCACCACCGTGCGGTACTTCGGCCGGGGCGATGTGCTGACGCTTCCTTCCGGCACCATGACAGCCCTTTGGCCGGAAACCGGCCGCGTCCGCGCCGGGCAGGATGCCAACGAATCCAGTCTGACCATGCTGTGTGATCTTCAAGGTACCACGCTCCTTCTCACCGGCGACCTGGACGGCCGCTATGAGGATTATGCCGCCACTGAGGCGGACATTCTGAAAGTGGCGCATCACGGCTCTGCCGCCAGCAGTTCGGAAGCGTTTCTTGCCAAGGTATCTCCCACAGTGGCCATTATCTCCAGCGGGGATGCCAAGCGTTATCTGAACACCGCCGCCAAGCTGCCCAACAGCACGGTATACGGCACGGAAAGCTGCGGCGCTGTCATCATTCACTTTACCGAAAATGCTTATACCATTGAAACATGGATCGATGACTGAATCCAGAACCCAGAAAGGAGTCCTTCCATGAAAGAATCCGCCTCCAAAGGCATGAACTACAAGGAATTTGCCCAAAGCCTGAAGCAAGGTATGGTCTACGGTGCCTACCTGTTTGAAGGCATTGAGGAAAACATCAAGAGCAGTACCCTGAAAGCGGTTCGCAAGGCGCTTCTGCCTGAGGGGCTGGAGGAGCTCAACGAATCCATCCTGGATGATCCCACGACAGACGCCCTTGTTGCCGCCTCGGAAACCCTTCCCTTTATGGCTGACAAGCGGCTGGTGCTGGTACGCGATCTGTCTGCCCTGACCGGCCGAAGCGAGACCGACGAGAAGCTCTGCAGCTACATCGCCCATGTGCCCACCTCCACGGTGCTGATCTTTTATGTCCGCGGCAAGGCAGATGCGCGAAAGAAGCTATACACTGCCATCCGCAAGGCAGGGCACATCGTTTCCTTTGACCGCCTGGCAGATGCCGAGCTGAACCGATGGATCATTCAAGCCTTTACGGAGCTTGGCAAGCAATGCTCCCCCGCTACGGCCTCCTTGCTGGCCTTCACCGTAGGCAACGATACCGGCCTATTGCGCACGGAAATCGAAAAGCTGGCTGCCCACGCAGGAGACGCACCCCAGGTCACGGATGAAGACGTCCGCGCCCTGGCTACCCGTTCCACGGAATGCACCGTGTTTGAAATGGTGGATGCCGTGGTGGCAGGCCAGCAGGGCAAAGCCTTCCGCCTGATGCAGGACATGCTGATCATGGGGCAGGAGCGTTTGGGCATTCTGGCCATGCTTCTCAGGCAATATCGCCTTCTGCAGCATGTGAAAATTATGCAGTACGAGAAGAAATCTGCCCAGGAAATCCAGCAGAATCTTGGCGTGCCTGCCTTCGCCGCTGACCGTTATGTTCGCCAGGCCAAAGGCTACACCGGCGGCCAGGTTCGACGAGCGGTAGACATCTGCCTGCAGACCGAATACGCGGTCAAGTCCGGCGCTTTGAACCAGGAAGGTGCTTTGGAGAGCGCCATGCTGAAACTTTTCGCCCTCAAAAATGGTGTGCAATAATTTATTAGGAGAAGAAACGAATGAAGATCAAGCCTTTTGCCGTAGAAGAGTGGATGAACGCTTATGAAACCGGTGCCCGCTACAACATTGCCGAAACCTGCGTGGATTCCGTTTCGCTGGATGAACTGTTTGAGCTGACCGGCGAGGACAAGGAGTCTTTCCTGAAGAATCTTTGTGCAACTCGGTTGACCTACGGTGCCATTCTGGGCAGTGACGAACTGCGCCAGGGCATCTGCCAGCTCTATCGCACCTTGACCCCCACCGAGGTTGTGCCCACCCACGGTGCGGCAGGCGCCAATCATCACGTATTCTGCTCCCTGATTTCTGCCGGTGACCGGGTGGTCAGCATCATGCCCACCTACCAGCAGCTGTATTCCATTCCCGAGTCCATCGGTGCAGACGTGGCCATTATGCACCTAAAGCAGGAAAATCACTATCTGCCCGACCTGGATGAACTCCGTCGTTTGGTGACCCCGAACACGAAGATGATCTGCATCAACAATCCCAACAACCCTACCGGCGCCCTCATGAGCAAGGAACTGCTGGAGAGCATTGTGGAGATTGCACGTGGTGTGGGCGCCTATGTGCTGTGCGATGAGGTCTACCGCAACCTTACCCAGGAAGACGGCTACTTTGAATCCATGGCTGACCTCTACGAGAAGGGCATTTCCGTAAGCAGCATGTCCAAGGTCTTCTCTTTGGCAGGCATCCGTATGGGCTGGATTGCCACCCATGACAAGGAGGCTTTGCGCGCCTTCTGCTCCCATCGGGATTACAACCTCATCAGCTGCGGCATGGTAGATGACGCGATTGCCTCCCTGGCTCTGAAGCACTACGACAAGCTTCTCCAGCGCAACCGTGCTATTGTCCGCGAGAATCTGGCCATTCTGGATGCCTGGATGCAGGAGCACCCTCACTTCTTCTACACCAAGCCCCAGGCCGGCACCACGGCGCTGGTGTACTACGACTTCGACATTCCCTCCTACGACTTCTGCACCCGACTCTATCACGAAACCGGCTCCTTTGTAACCCCCGGCGACTGCTTCGAGCAGCCCCACAGCATGCGCATCGGCTACGCCTGCGACAAGCAGATGCTGGTAGACGGTTTGAACGCTTTGGCAAAGTTTGCGGAGAAACTGTAAGGCAACGCACATTTGTGGGAAGGGAGCAACCGCTTTGAAAAGCGTTTTCTCCCTTCCCACGCCTATCCTTCTTCCCGAAACTTTCATGATTCTGTGTAGAGGAGACGATCCTATGGCAGTGCCCAAGTTCAACGAGTTTTTTCCTTCCATCATCCGCTGTCTCCATGATGGCACTGTGCATTCTTCGAAAGAAATTCTGGCCTACTGCATTGCTGAGATGCACCTGACAGAAGAAGATTGCCAGGCGCAATATGAAACCAGCAAGGTTCTCATCGTAAATGATCGTGTAAGTTGGGCACAAACCTTCTTGAAAAAAGCCGGATTGATTGCCAGCCCCTCCAAGGGTAAATTTGTTATCAAAGAAGACGGCAAGAAAGCTTTTGCCAAAGGTGCCGATTGTGTAACATTAAAGTACCTTGAGCAGTTTCCTTCCTACCTTGAATTCAAAAAGCGTAAGAAAGATGATGTCATCATCGACCCGCCCGTTGAACCCAAAAGTCCGCAAGAATCCATCGAGGATGCTATTGACCAGCTGAACAGTTCCCTTGCTGATCAATTAATGGACAAAGTTTTGGAAATGGATCCTTATTCCTTTGAAAACCTTGTTGTCAAGCTCTTGATCAAAATGGGCTATGGTTCTTCTGATCTCTCAAAGAACCGCGTAACAAAGAAGGCCGGCG
>CAVBFK010000087.1:0-6378 GCA_963594395.1 Lachnospiraceae bacterium | reverse complement strand
CCGTATTGCTTGGCACCATTCTCGGTACCCTGATGGCCACCGCGCGCATGAGCAAGATCGCTCCCCTGCGCTGGTTTGCCGCGGCATACATTGAATTCTTCCGCGGCACGCCTCTGATGGTTCAGCTGATGTTCATTTTCTACGGTCTGCCCATGATTGGCATCACCTTCCCAGACATTTCATTTATTGAAGATTTCGATCGATTCGCCGCCGGCGTTGTTGCCATGAGCTTGAACAGCTGCGCTTATGTGGCTGAAATCATCCGCTCCGGTATTCAGGCCGTGGATCGCGGTCAGACAGAAGCTGCGCGCAGCTTGGGCTTCCACGAAGGCCAGGCCATGCGGCTGGTCGTTCTGCCCCAGGCTGTCAGAAACATCCTCCCTGCCCTGGGCAACGAATTCGTGACCGACATCAAGGAATCTTCCATTGTGTCCGTCATCGGTATTGCCGACCTGATGTACCGCTCCAAGGGCGTTATTGCCAAGACCTATAACAGCCTGGAGTGCCTGGCCATTGCCGCCATTATCTACTTCGTTATGACGTTTGTAAGCAGCCGACTAATCGCTCTTTTGGAAAGGAAGATGTCCCATGGCAGAAACCAGCACCACCATCATTAAGGTCAACCATCTTTCCAAGAGCTTTGGTGACCTGCACGTGCTGAATGATATCAGCACCGAATTCAAGGCCAATGAAGTTGTCAGCATCATCGGGCCTTCCGGCGGCGGCAAGAGCACTTTCCTCCGTTGCTTGAACCTGCTCGAAACCCCTACGGAAGGCGAAATTATTTTTGATGGTGTGAACATCTGCGGCAAGAAGGTTGATATTGACCTGCACCGTCAGAAGATGGGCATGGTCTTTCAGCAGTTCAACCTGTTTGAAAACATGAACGTGATGCGCAACCTGACCATCGCGCCCATGAAGATTCACAAGATGCCCCAGGAAGAGGCCGAAGAGCGTGCCAATGTGCTGCTTAAGCGCGTTGGTTTGGCCGACAAGGTCAAGTCCTTCCCCAGCCAGCTTTCCGGCGGTCAGAAGCAGCGTATCGCCATCGTCCGTGCCTTGATGATGAACCCGGACGTCATGCTCTTTGACGAGCCCACCAGTGCCCTTGACCCTGAAATGGTCGGTGAAGTGCTGAACGTTATGCGTGACCTGGCCGAAGACGGCATGACCATGATCGTTGTGACCCATGAGATGCGGTTTGCACGTGAGGTCAGCACTCGTACGCTGTTCCTGGACAGCGGCACCATTGGTGAAGACAAGCCTTCACATGAGCTGTTTGAGCATCCCGAGAATCCCCGACTGATCAGCTTCCTTGAAAAGGTGCTGTAATCGTTCTTTGGTATCCCATGATCCTTCATTGGGTCATGGGGTCTTTTTTTGAAGAAATTTCATTTTCATTACTTGACAAAGCGGTAGACGCGTTATATGATTTTACTGATATGTAACGCATCCGCATAAAAAGGAGTGAATCGTTTGTCCACCGGAAAACGTTCTACCCTGGAATCAATTCTGCAGGCCGCAAAGGCTGAATTTCTGGAAAAAGGTTTTCAAGAGGCATCTCTGCGCAATATTGTGAAAACCGCTGGTGTAACGACAGGCGCCTTTTACGGTTATTTTAACAGCAAGGAAGAGATGTTTGACTCGCTGGTAAAGGAAGCGCATGACTTCCTGATTGAGCGTTTTAAGGCTTCCGTCACTGCCTTCGAGCATCTGCCCACGGCAGAAAAGCCGGATCATCTCGGCAAAGAAAGCCTGGAGTACATCAAGGAATCTCTCCCCTTTATCTATGAACACATGGATGAGTACACCTTGCTTTTCGAGTGTGCAGAAGGCACCCGCTATGCGCATATCAAGGATGAAATGATTGAGATTGAGGTGCAGTGCACGCACCGTTACTATGATGTGCTTGAAAGCCTGGGCTATCCCCGTCCGAAGGTTGATCCGCGGCTGGAGCATATCATCATCACCGGCACCATGAATGCCTATTGTGAATTGTTCCTCCACAAAATGCCGGAAGAGCAGGCTTTGAAATGCATTGAAGACCTCAATACCTTCTACACTGCCGGCTGGAGCAAGATTATGGGTCAGGACTAAGCAAAACTGCAGACAAAATAACAGGGGCTGTGTGGGATCATCTCCCGCACAGCCCCTATTTGTTATTCCATTACGCGTGGGTTACCATGTATTCCAGAACCTTCACCATGGTCTTCATCTCGTCAACGCTGACAAGCTCTTTCCGACTGTGGCAGTTATAGCCGCCGGTCGCCAGGTTGGGGCAAGGCAATCCCATGAAGGACAGCCGTGCGCCGTCCGTGCCGCCGCGGATCGCCTGCACAATCGGCTTCACGCCAAAGGCTTCATAGGCTTCCTTCGCCTTGTCGATGATCTCCATGTGAGGCTCCACAACTTCCTTCATGTTGCGGTAGCTGTCGCGAATCACCGCTTCAACGGTGCCCGTACCATAGCGCTTATTCAGGAATTCTGTGATCTCCATGGCCTGTTCCTTGCGGCGATCAAACTTCTGAGCATCATGGTCGCGGATGATATAGTGCAGCTTGGCCAGTTCCTCATTGCCTTCCATCCCGCCCAGGTGGAAGAAGCCTTCATAGCCTTCCGTATGGGCAGGCGTCTCCGCCGGAGGAAGCAGACTGTTCCACTCCATGGCGATAAGGCAAGCGTTCTTCATCTGATTCTTAGCGGAGCCGGGGTGGATATTGACGCCATGAACCGTCACTTCAAGGGATGCGGCATTGAAGTTTTCATACTCCAGTTCGCCGATCTTGCCGCCATCCACCGTGTAGCCGTAATCTGCGCCAAAGCCGGGAACATCGAACAAGTCTGCGCCGCGGCCAATTTCTTCATCAGGCGTAAAAGCAATGCATACGGTGCAGTGCTCGGGAGCATCTTCTGCGCACAGCTGCTCTGCCAGAGTCATAATTTCTGCCACGCCGGCTTTGTCATCACCGCCCAGCACGCTGTCACCGCTGGTAACAATCAGTTCATGACCTGCCAGATCCTTCAGAAAATCAAAGCCATCAATAACGACGCCGTTCTTCAGGGTGATAGGCTTGCCGTCATAGCAATCGATCACCTGGGGATGTGTCAGTCCCATCACGCCGTCCGACGTGTCCATGTGTGCAATAAGGCCCACCTTGGCCGGATGGTTGCCCTTGGCGGGAATCGTGCCATACACGTAGCAATGCTCGTCTACACGGGCATCCTGAATGCCCATGGCCTGCATTTCCTCCACCAGCATCTTCGCCAGTGTCCACTGGCCGGCACTGCTGGGGCAAGTGTCGCAGGATTCATCTGACGTTGTTTCCACCTGAACGTACTTCAAGAACCGTTCCTTGACCGTCATCGTTTATTTCTCCTTTGCTTCAAACAGAGTCTTTAGCTCCGTCAGTTGATCCATCAATTGATCCACGTAAGGCGCCAGTGCATCGTTGTAAGGCAGCAAATCGGGAATCATCACCGTATACAGTCCTGCCGCCTTGGAAGATTTCAGACCGTTGGCGGAATCCTCCACGCCGGCACACTCGGCAGGATTCAATCCAAGGCGCTCCGCCCCAAGGCGATAGATATCTGGGGCAGGTTTGCCATGCACCACCTGATCACCGGTCACGACGGCATCGAACGCCCCTGCCCAGCCCGCCAGTTGCAGATATTCCTCAACCACGCGAACATTGTTGGACGTGCATAAGGCGATTCTGATGTCATGCTCCCGCAGATAGCGCAGGATTTCATCGGCTCCGTCCTTCTTCGGAATGCCGTGCTGATGGACATGCTCGAAGGTCACCGCCACCCAGTCGTGAAAGAACTGCTGAGGATCAACGTGGCCTTCATACCATTCTTCCAGAGAAGCACAGGTATGTGCAAGATTAACGCCCAGTAAGGTCTTCCAACGGTCGTAGGAAAGCTCCTCGCCCTGCATGGCCACTGCCTGGCGCATCATGGGAAAGCAGAGACGCTCTGTGTCCAGCAAGACGCCGTCCATATCAAAGCACACGCCGCGGATCATTGCTCATGGCTCCTCTCCAGCGCCGCATACGCCGCGGAAATGCCGTCTACTGCCGCGCTCACAATGCCGCCTGCATAGCCTGCGCCTTCGCCTACCGGGAAAAGTCCGTCCAGGGAGCCCATCATGCCATCCCCTCTGGGAAGGCGTACAGGGGAAGACGAACGGGTTTCCACGCCGGTCATTACAGCATCCGGCATGGCAAATCCGTGAAGCTGACGATCCATCTGCTGAATACCGAAGGCAAGATTCTGTGCTACAAACGAAGGCAGGCATTCCCGCAGATCACAAGGCGTAACCCCCGGCAAATAGGTGGGGATCACATCTCCCAGTGCCTTGCTGGCGCGCCCGGCCAGGAAATCTTCCACCCGCTGAACAGGCGCATGGAAGTTGCTTCCGCCCAGACGGAAAGCCGCCTGTTCAATGCTCCGTTGCCATACGCAGCCTGCCAGCGGATGATCATCGCCGAAATCTTCCGGATGCACGCCCACCAACAGTGCCGCGTTGGCGTTGCGGCCGTCACGGGCATGATAGCTCATGCCGTTTACCACCAATCCGCCGGGCTGAGACGCCGCAGGAATCACTTCACCGCCGGGGCACATGCAGAAGGTGTAGGTACCGCGTCCATCCGGCGTACGAGCCGCCAGCTTATAGGGCGCCGCACCCAAAGCAGGATGCGTGGCAAATTTGCCGTACTGACTGCAGTTAATCATCTCCTGGGGATGCTCAATACGGACACCCACGGCAAAGGGCTTCTGCACCATGTCCACGCCCTGGCGGAACAGCACCTGCAGGGTATCCCTGGCACTGTGGCCGATGGCCAGGAGCACCGTATCCGTCAAAAGTTCGGTCTCCTGCTCGTTGCGGGTAACGGTCACACCCTCAATATGGTTGCCGCGGAGAATCAGCCCTGTCAACCGGGAGGAGAACCAAACTTCACCGCCCAGACTGATGATTTCTTTCCGCATGGAAGCAACCACATGGCGCAGGTTGTCTGTGCCAATGTGCGGCATATGCTGATACAGGATATCTTCCGGCGCGCCGTGCTTCACGAAGGTCTCCAGCACCGTGTGCTGCCAGGGGGATTTAATGCCCGTGGTCAGTTTACCGTCAGAAAAGGCACCGGCGCCGCCTTCGCCGAATTGCACGTTACTTTCGGGATTCAGTTCGCCTGCTTCCCGCATCTTTGCTACGTCCTGCATGCGCTCTTCCACAGGCTTGCCACGTTCCAGCAGAATCGGAGCGGCACCGGCTCTGGCAAGCGTTAAGGCTGCAAACAGACCGGCAGGACCGGCGCCGACAACCACCGGCCGTTGCTTAAAGGTTGCCGCAGGAAGCGGCTTCGCAGCCTTCGGCACCACTTTTTCTGCCGTGCCCTTCTTCATGTGGCGCAGGTATTCGTCTTCATTATCCAGGCACACATCCATCGTCATCACAAAATGGACATCGCCCTTATCACGAGCATCAATGGATTTGCGGAAGATGGTCATGGAGCGCAGCCTTGCCGCAGGAATGCGGAGTTTGCGCAGTACCACCTGCATCAACTCCTCATCCGTTGCCGAAAGGGGCACATTCAGGTTGCTTACTCGGAGCATGATGATTCCTCCTGCTTTTCTTCCTCATGCCAGCGCACCTTTTCCGGGAAAAGGAACGCCGCTTCTGGGTAAAACACCTCGGTCAGCTCCAGCCCGTGAGGAGGGGCTGTAACGCCGAGGCTCAGCCGATTCATGGTTTGAAACGCTTCGGTAAATGCATCTTCGCCGCGCTTATGCTGGCCAATCTCAATCAAGGTACCGGCAATGATCCGCACCATGTTGTACAGGAAGGCATTGCCCTCAATCGTCAGGACAATTTCGTCGCCCATACGATGCAGGGAAACCTTGCGGATCGTTCGCACGGTGGTTTTGGCTGTTCCGCCGGATGCCTGGAAAGCGGCGAAATCATGCTCTCCAAGGAGCGTCTCTGCCGCACGAGCCATGGCGGCTTCATCCAGCGGCACCGGCACATGCACGTGATCATTGCGTCGAATCGCACTGCCGTGACGGCTATTGATGATGCGATAGGTATACCGCTTGCCGGCTGTCATGAACCGCGCATGGAAATCTGCCGGAACTTCCCGGCCTGTGTGCACGCGGATATCCGGCGGCAACATGGTATTGAGCACAAACGGGAACTTCTCCGGCGGAATGGAGCAAGACGTATCGAAGTGAACCGCCTGCCCCAAGGCGTGTACGCCGGCATCCGTTCTGCTGGCACCCGTTACGGTGATTTTTTCCCTGCAGGCCGTGGAAAGAGCCTCTTCCAGCACCTGCTGAACGGCTAACCCATTGTATTGCCTTTGCCAGCCGGCATAGTTG
>CAVBFK010000086.1:0-3943 GCA_963594395.1 Lachnospiraceae bacterium | reverse complement strand
GAAGTACGCTTCCTTCAGGCGCATGCTTTCTGCCGCACTGCTGCTTTGCTCTACAAGAATCTGCACATCATCCACGTCGCAGTTCTCCGTCACTGTGGCCACCAGACTTTGCATGCACAGCTGGCGGCGGAGCTTGGCTTCGGAATCAGCAGTTTCACTGCTGATGGAGGCATCTTCATCCGTATAGGGATCCATGATTTCTTTGCTCAGGGTCACGAAAAGCGTCCGACCCTGCTTGGCAGTGGAAAGCACCTGGGTTCCTTCCGGAAACAGGGCATTCAGGCTGTCGTCCCGTCCACTGGGGCCTGCCACCAATGCAGTCAGCAGGACCATCTCATAGGCCTGGGTAGGAGACTGAACGATGGCTCGCCTCTCTGCGGCCAAATAGGGTTCATCGTAGTAGCGATAGTAAAGCAGGGCATCGTGGGTGGAGGAAAGCGCCTCCGCAGACTCAACTTCGGGCAGAATGGGGGAGGTACCCGGCACCGCCGTGGTGTTCAGATGCGATTCTGCCACGTTCACGGCACAGCCGCCCAGAAGCAGACAGCACAGGAGCAATAAACATACTCGCTTCATGAATGTGCATCCTCCTTCATGGGCAGGGTCAGGGTGAAAATGGAACCTTGTCCCAAGGTACTCTTGACGGTAATCTCGCCGCCATGGAGGGCGGTAATCTGCTTCACAATGGACAGCCCCAGACCGGTACCGCCGGTGTCACGGCTTCGAGCCTTGTCTACGCGGTAGAAACGCTCGAAAATGTGGGGTAGATCTTCCTCCGGAATGCCAACGCCGTTATCCCGCACCCGCCACAGCAGATTTTCACCATCCCGCACCAGGGAGACCGTGACCTCGCCGCCGTCGGGGGTGTACTTCAGGGCATTCTCAATCAGGTTGTAGAAAACCTGGCTCATCTTAGCAGAATCCACCTCGGCCATGATGCCGGGAACGATGTCAGCGTGAAGCGTCTGCTTCCGCTTTTCTGCCATGGGCATCAGCAGACGGAGATTCTCTTCCGTCAGCTGGGAAATGTCGGTGTCTGCCAGATGAAGCTCCATCTTGTGGTCGTCCATGCGGGTCAGGGTCAATAGATCCGTAACGATGCCGCTGAGGCGGTCAATCTCGTGATCCATATCCTGCATGAATTCCGTCCGAAGCTCCTGCGGCATGTCAGGCTGATAGATCAGGCTTTCCAGCAGAATCTTCATGGTGGTCAGCGGGGTCTTCAATTCATGGGAGGCGTTGGACACAAACTGGTTGCGGCTCTTGTCCAGGGATTCCAGCTGTTCGGCCATGGTGTTGTAGCTGATGGCCATTTCCCGTAATTCGCCGGAGCCCTTCACAGGCACGCGGACGCTCAAGTCGCCGTGACCCATTTTCTGCAGGGTGGCTGTCAGTCCCACAATGGGCTTGGTCAGCACACGGGAAAAGATCAGTGCCACCATCAGGGCGGCGGCTGCCACCACAGCGAAAACGGTGGTCATCTGCCGTTCAACGCTGGAAAGGCTCGTGATCAGCTCCTCCACGGGACTGACGAAAACCAGCGCACCGATGGTGTCGGTGCCGCCGGTGCCGGGCAGCTTGGCGGCACAGTAGGAAACGTGGGTGGCGCTGTCAGTGGTGTTCATGGCATCGTCACTCTCAATGGTGTGAATGCCGTAGGCAGTACTCTCACCATTGGCCAAAACAGAAATGACTTCCGGCAGTTCCAGCCTGGAGCCGAACAACAGCGAGAAGCTGTCGTACTGCACCTTGCCGCTGGCGTCCACGACCAATAGCCTGCCGCCCATCTCCCCGGCGGAAGAGGCAAGCTCCTCGTTGAGAGAATCAGAAGAGGCAGACTCAAAAAGAGGCGCAAGCGTCGTAGCCAGCTTCTCAACGGAAAGGCTGTCCTGACGGGTGCGCTGTGTGAACAGATAATTGCTGACCAACCCCGTCAGCGAGGATAGCATGATGACGAAGGAAATCCCCACAATGAGCAAAAACGCCAGAAGAATCTTCCAGCGTATACTGCTCAAGGGGCGATGCTTAATCTTCTTTGTCGGTGAAATAGTAACCCACTCCCCATTTCGTGAGGATGAACTCCGGCTCGGCGGTGTTCCGCTCGATCTTTTCACGCAGGCGGCGGATGTGGACGTCTACCGTGCGATCCTCACCGGCATAGTCGTACTTCCACACGTTCTCCAGCAATTCTTCACGGCTGAAAACCTTGCCGCGGTTGGTGATAAACAGGTGCAGAAGGTCGAACTCCTTGGCCGTGAGCCGCACTTCCTTGCCGCCCAGGGTTACGGTGCGCTTTAGCAGATTGACCTCCAGATCTCGCACACGGATGACCTTCTTCTCTTCCGTTACCGTGTTGCCGGCACGGCGGAGAATGGTCTTGATCCGCGCCTTCACCTCCAGAATGTTGAAAGGCTTGGTCATGTAGTCATCCGCGCCGTATTCCAGACCAAGGATCTTATCCATATCCTCGCCCTTGGCGGTAAGCATAATAATCGGCACATTGCTGTGCTCACGGATGCGCTGGCACACGCTCAGTCCGTCCAGCTTCGGAAGCATCACGTCCAGCAGAATCAAATCAAAGCTCTGGCTGAAGAACTTCTCCAGTGCTTCCTCACCGTCCATGGCGCTTTCGGTTTCATAATCTTCCTGCTCCAGCGTATACTTCAAGCCCTTGAGGATCAGCGGCTCATCATCCACCAGCAGAATGCGCTTGCCCATGAAGACACTCCTTTACTCACTTTGAGTCTGTTTAGATTGTACGACAAAATATGAATAATTGCAAGAGAAATGCAATAAAATTGTTACAAAATAATTTCAACCATGGTACGTCTTTCGGGAAAAAGCATGGCAGAACGGCTTTTGACCATAAGTCGTTTGGGCAGACGGCAGATTTCCCGCACCTTGACCGCGCCTTGCCTTCATGTTATAATGACGGACGCAAAGGACGTCCGATTGGTTCTCATCCAGCTGCAAACAGCCATCCTTCCCGCGGCGGAAGTTTCGGCAATGTTTTGCACCTTATCAGCCGGTACGTTTGTTCCCCTTCAGATGCGAGCAAGGAGGAAGAACATGACTTATGAAGATTTGCTCGGAGAGCTTACCAAAGAGCTGCCCCATTTGAAAGGACAGCTTACTTCGCCAACCGTTGTTTTTGACCGCCAGTATAACAAGGCCTATATTACCTTTCAAAGCAAGGTGCTGGTGGAGGAGAAGACCTTCCTGAAAATGAAGGCCATCCTCCAGCGGCTTTTTCCGAATTTTCCACTGGCACTGCGTGTGGTCAGTCCGGAATTGAAGGAAGATTTCCTGGCCAATATCGCTGATTATAAGCAGGTGTTGGTGGATTTTCTGAAGCGCAACTATCCGTCGTCTGTTTCTTGGATGGATCAGATTGACTGGCGCTGTGAGGGCGAACGCATTACCCTGACCTTCCCGGACGATTTTTCCCTGGAATACATGTCCCGCCAGAATGTTGCCGCCCGTTTGGCACAGGCGGTGAAGGATATCTTCAGCGCCGAAGTGAAGGTGGAACTGACTGTGTCCGGCGACCAGGAAGCACGGCTGAATGCCATTCGTGAGGAACGCGCCCATGAGCAGACACTGATGGTGACGGCCGCCCAGCTTCGTGCCATGGAAAACAAGACAGCGGAGAAGCCCCATGCCGAGCGGAAGCCTTCGGTGCCCCGCGAGAAGAAGGAGCCCCAGGAAGCCAAGGAGCCTGCAAAGAAACCCAGCCTGATGCCGCAGATGACCGACCACGTGCTGGGCAAGGCCATCCTTGGCCGCAGCATTGCCGACCGTCCTGTAGAAATGAAGGAACTGACGGCAGACAGCGGCCTGGTGGTGGTGCAGGGCGATATTTTCAAGGTGGAATCCAAGGAGCTCAAGGGCGGCGAATTGATGCTGGTCACCTTCGCCGTGACGGACTACACCTCTTCCATCC
>CAVBFK010000085.1:0-3430 GCA_963594395.1 Lachnospiraceae bacterium | reverse complement strand
GGCATCCGTACGCCTCAGCCCATCTCTCAGCTGCATGAGCAGATGCCCGAAGTGTACGACCAGTTCGTGAACATCGCTAAGACTCTGGAAGATCACTATCGCGACATGCAGGACATGGAGTACACCATCGAGCGCGGCAAGCTCTACATGCTGCAGACCCGTAACGGCAAGCGTACCGCTCAGGCTGCTCTGAAGATTGCTGTTGACCTGGTGGACGAAGGCGTGCTGAGCGAAGAAGAAGCTGTGCTGAAGGTTGAGCCCAAGCAGCTCGACAGCCTGCTGCACCCCAACTTCGATGCTGAAGCCATCAAGAAGGCTCCTGTCATTGCAAAGGGCCTGCCTGCTTCTCCCGGTGCCGGCGCCGGTGCAATCTATTTCACCGCTGACGCTGCTGCTGTGCATGGCAAGAACAAGGAAAAGGTTATCCTGGTTCGTAAGGAGACCACCCCTGAGGATATCGAGGGCATGGACTTCTCCCAGGCGATCCTGACCGCTTTCGGCGGCATGACCTCTCACGCAGCTGTTGTGGCTCGTGGTATGGGCCGTGCAGCTGTCGTTGGTTGCGGCGACCTGAAGTTCGACGAGGCCAGCAACACCGTGACCATCGCTGGCAAGGTGTATCATGAGGGTGACTGCATCTCCGTTGACGGCTCTACCGGCAATGTGTATGATGGCATGCTGCCCACTGTGGAAGCTTCCATTTCCGGCGACTTCGCTCGCTTCATGGGCTGGGCTGATAAGGCTCGCAAGCTGCAGGTTCGCACCAATGCTGATACTCCTCGTGACACCAAGCAGGCTGTTGCCTTTGGTGCAGAAGGTATCGGCCTGTGCCGTACCGAGCACATGTTCTTCGAAGCTTCCCGTATCGCCGCTGTGCGTGAGATGATCCTGGCTGACACCAAGGAACAGCGCGAGCACGCACTGGCCAAGATCCTGCCCATGCAGCAGGGTGACTTCGAGGCAATGTACAAGGCTCTGGAAGGCCGTCCTATGACCGTGCGTTATCTGGATCCGCCGCTCCATGAGTTCGTGCCTCACCTGGACATGACCGAAGAGATCGAAGAGCTGGCTAAGAACCTGGGCTACACCGTGGATCAGGTCAAGCAGAAGATCAACGCTCTCCACGAGTCCAACCCCATGATGGGTCATCGCGGCTGCCGTCTGGCTGTCACCTATCCTGAAATCGCTGAGATGCAGACCCGTGCAGTCATGCAGGCCGCTATCAACGTGAAGAAGGAATGCGGCTACGACATCGTGCCCGAAATCATGATTCCTCTGGTTGGCTCCAAGAAGGAACTGGCCTTCGTGAAGAACATCGTGGTTGAGACCGCTAAGAAGGTCTTTGAAGAGCAGGGCATGACCCTGGACTACCACGTGGGCACCATGATCGAGATCCCGCGCGCCGCTGTTACGGCCGATGAGATCGCTGAAGAAGCAGAATTCTTCTCCTTCGGCACCAACGACCTGACCCAGATGACCTTCGGCTTCTCCCGTGACGACGCCGGCAAGTTCCTGGGCGCCTACTACGACAACAAGATCTTCGAGAGCGATCCCTTCGCCCGTCTGGATACCGATGGCGTTGGCAAGCTGGTTGAGATGGCTGCTAAGCTGGGCCGCTCCACTCGCCCCAACATCAAGCTGGGCATCTGCGGCGAGCACGGCGGTGACCCGAGCTCCATCATGTTCTGCCACAAGGTGGGCCTGAACTACGTGAGCTGCTCTCCCTTCCGCGTGCCGATTGCACGTCTGGCTGCTGCTCATGCTGCTATCCTGGAAAAGATGGCCGCTAAGAAGTAATCCATAACTGAATCTCTGCCCCGCTGTGTCGCAAGATGCAGCGGGGTTTTTGCATGCATTTTTATTGTCTAAAGAAAAGAAAAATGTTGACGTTTTGCAAAAAAGTGATTGCGGTGAATACAAATAAAACCATCGATTGTTTGCTAATCGCTATCGAAAACTGCAAAATGAAGCATGCATAAGAGGGGAGAGACTGCGGTTTCTGCCCTCTTGTTTTGCATTTGCGCCCGTCTGCGTTCAGTAATCATTGACAGAAAAAGCACTTCATCATATAATCATAAGGTATACTCGGGTGAATAGCGGGTATGCATAGTTAAAGTAACGATTGATGAAACGATAGAAGCTGATCGTAAAGGAGGCAAGCGGCGTGAAACGCAGAAGGAAAGACCGCAACAAGAAGAGCAAGTTGCGCAGCCTGAATGGCTGGCTGCATGGCGTGGATGCGCGCTGTACGCTTGTTGTGGTGCTGAGCAGCCTTGTGCTGTATGCGTTGTTTGTTGCAGTCAGTGCGCCTGAACGGTATGACGTGCAGGTGGGGTCTATTTCCCGCTATACCATCACCGCAACCAAGGATGTGGTGGATGAGCTGACCACGGAGGATCGCCGTGAAGCGGCGGCAGACGCCGTGGAGCCGACCTATCATCTGCAGGAAGGCGTCAGCGAAGAAGTGATGACTTCCATTGCGGCGACATTTGAAGAAATGCGCACGGTTCAGCAGTATGGCCTTACCTTACGCCAGGATGATGCGGAGGATACGGACACCCGTACCCGCACCTTTACGGACAGCGAGCTGGAGTACGCCAAGGGACTGCTGAAGGAATGCAGCCTCAGCAATTATCAGCTGACCACCCTGCTCCGCACCAGCACGGAAGACTTTGATGTCATGGTCACCACCGTGACGACGGCCGTGGAAAATGCCCTGAACACCACCATCCGCGAAGGTCAGGTCAGCCAGACCATTCAGACCATCCTGCAGATTGTGGGCTATCGAGTCGAAACGTCCCTGTACCAGAATATTGTGCCGACGGTTCTGCGCACCTGCGTTCAGCCGAACATGGTCATTGAGCAGGAAGCTACCGAGCAGTCTAGGGAAAAGGCAAGGGAATCTGTCGAGCCGGTCATGTACCTGCAAGGCCAGAACATTGTGCTGGAAGGTGAGCGCGTTACTGCCAGCGAGCTTGCAGTGATTGAAGCCCTTGGCCTGCTGGACAACAGCACCATCGACTGGAACATCTACCTGGGCACAGCACTGATGCTTCTGATTACAATCGCTGTGCTGGTTGTGATGATGAAACTGCTGGTGCCCTACGTCCTTCATGACCTGCGCCGCCTGTCGGTGCTGATGGTTGTGCTGTGCGTAACGGCCGGCCTGTGCGCGATTTCCGTCAAGTTTATCGGCGTCTATCTGTCGCCTGTGGCCATGGGCATCATGCTGCTGACGGCTCTGCTCGGCGCGCCGATGGGCGTGGTGGGCACGGTAACGCTGACCATGCTGGCATCTTCCCTGATCCTGGGCAGCAGCACGTCCTACACCACCGAGCTTGTTTACGTGATGCTGACCACCATGGTCAGCGGCATTGCCACCGTGTTTTTCCTCAAGGGCAAGCCCCAACGTGTGCGGGTGATCCTGTGC
>CAVBFK010000084.1:0-7138 GCA_963594395.1 Lachnospiraceae bacterium | reverse complement strand
GCGAAGGGTCCAGGGGCGGAGTCTTCGACCCGTAACCGCAAAGCCCCTGGAACAAAGGACTTAACTGGATTGTTCCATACGACAAGCCAAAAGATAGGGAAAAGAGGAGAGTGCGGGAGAACCCCTTCTTCCGCAAAACCGCCATGAATCAGGAACCTTCCATTCCGCATCTGCAGCGGATGACCGACTACATCACCCATCATTATGAAGATGAACTTCTTCAAGAGCTGGAATCCTGCCTGCATTCCAGCACCCTTCCCGACCTGAACATCGATCCATCCCTGGATCTTGCCATGGAAGACGGCGAACCCTTCGCCCTTTTCTTCGACCATAGCGGCAGTAAGCTCCGCCAAATCACCTTCTGGCAGATGAGCCGCACCCACCTGGCGGCCGACCTGCAGGTGCGCCTCCGCATCGGCGTGTCCCGGGACGGCGAACTGCCCCGCTTCTTCCAGCGGCGGGTGTATTTCTCCGCAGATTTCGACCTGACCGGCGGCATTCAACGCCTTGGCGGCATCACGGGCATCGCCATGGAACCGCCTCTTCCCCGGGACGGGATCCGCCTGTCTGACCGCCTGGTGCCCATCCTCCGCTACGACGACATGGACGCCCTCTTTCGCGATATGCATCTGCGCTACCTGGGCAAGGACGCGGAGAAAATCCTCCGCTTAGAAGGTGCCAAAGCTTTGGCGAACGCCATGGGGCTGACGATTCTGCCCCTGTCCCTTCATGGGAATAAGGGCACCCGCGCCATGCTCTTCGCCCAAGAGGCGAACGTGCTGGTCAATACCAGCAACGGAGCAGAAGAGGACTATCGGGAAATGCGCGTCCCGCCGCGCACCGTGGTGCTGAATCTCAACGCCTCTCGTCAGGATGCGGCAGGCGAACAGCTGGCCATCTATCACGAATGCGCCCACTGGGAATATCACAGCATGTTCCTCATGCTCCAGCAGCTGCACAAGGCGGATCTTCAGCTGCTGAAATTCGATCACGCGGATAAGGCGTCCCTCGCCGACCGTCGGGACGTCCTGTGGGTGGAGCGGCAGGCCAATTACTTCGCCTACGCCGCCATTCTGCCCAGGGAACGCCTGGCGCCCCTCATGCGCCGCTACTGGAATGAGACCAAGCCGGAGGACAACGTGGGCGACCGGGTGGAGAAGGTTATCCGCCGCATCGGGCGGGATCTGCAACTGCCCAAGTCCATCATCCGCACGCGGATGGTCATGCTGGGTTCCGTGGCCGCCAAAGGCGCCTGCAATTACGTGGACGGCGGCTACATCCGCCCCTTCGCCTTTGATCCCGTGAAGCTGAAGGGCGGCGAAACCTTCGTCATCGACCGCAAGTCCTTCACGCATCTTTTCGCGGAAGATGCCGACTTCCGCGCCCTCATGAGATCTCAGAATTTCCTCTACGTGGAAGGCCACGTGTGCATGGATCACCCCCAGTGCGCGGTTTTGGAGAAGAAGGGCTACATGCTGACGGAATGGGCGCGATCCCATGTAGACGAATGCTGCCTGAAATTCCGCCGGGAGTACCTGCTCAGCCCGGCGTCCCAGCAAATCGGCGTGCTTCACTCGGTGCAGAAGTTCAACGAGAGCTACGCCCCCGTCATCCCCCAGGGCCGCACCCAAATGAGCCAGGAGCAGATGATGGCGCGGGACGCGGACTATCTGGCGCATCTGCCCCGCACCCCTGCCCAGGCGCTGACGCAGATCATCAAGGATTTCTGCGGCACCCAGCGGGAAGCGGCCTTCTCCTGCGGCCTCAGCGAGCCCATGATCAGCCGCATGTGCAACGAGAACACCTTCCGCTACAGCATCCAGCAGGTCACCCGCCTGGCCGTTGGCCTGCACATGCCCCCGCCCCTGTCCGCCCTCTTCCTGGAGATGGCCGGCTTCACCCACATGATGATGATCAACTACTACCGCTACGAGTGCATCATCGTGTACATGTGGCACGAGGATATCGAAAAGGTGCAGGAGGTGTTCGGGGAGTTGCTGTAGGGGAGTAGCGGTATAAAAAAAGCCTGCCGTTCAGGACGGCAAGCTTCAGGGGAAATCAAAAATATTATGCTTTCTTGTTCAGCACCAGATTGGCCTTCTCCATGGCCAGCACCAGCAGGGGCACCAGCACAATCTGCACGATGATGCCGGGAATGGAGCCTGCCACGGCACCGGCCCAGAAGGCTTCCAGGGTGAAGGTGGTGCTCTGCAGACCGGCAATCAGGTAGCGGGTCAGACCCCAGGCCAGACGGCCGGCCACCATGGCCGCGATCAGCGCCAGGTAGATGTTCACCGTCTTCTTGGACATTTTGGCATACAGGATGCCGGCCACCGCGCCGTACACGCCCATCTCCACCGCCATGGACACCGCCGTGGGGAACATGGGCGGCATGCCGAAAATCATGGAGCGCAGCAAGGGAGAAATCACGCCCACGGCCAAGCCCCAAGGCCAGCCGCACAGGAAGCCGCACAGCAGAACGGGCAGATGCATGGGGCACAGGGCAGAGCCGATCTCCGGAATCTGCATGGTCAGGAAAGGCAGTGCCAGTGCCAGCGCCAGGCACATGGCGGAATACGTCAGCTTGAGAACATTGGTGGCAGATAGACTGCGGGATACACTTGTCGTCATGGTTTATACTCCTCGATTGAATTAGAATCCATCCGCTTTGGACAAGAAAAAAGGTACCGACCCCATGCATAGGGCTCGATACCTTCATGATATCTGTACACAAATCACACGCCAAAAAACGGATGAAAACAAACACGCTTCTGCGCGACAAAATCGGCTTCAGCCGACGATGGGTGTATTGTAGCATAGGGAGCGGGGGAATGTCAATCTTCTTATCCAAAATCCGCCTTGTGTCCATGAAAGCGGTTACGACACGCGATGAAAGTATTTACCTTGTTTGTACGACACTTTCCCTTGTGAAAAAAATGTGCTATACTAGCCCTTGGTATTCGACTGGGCACTTATGGCCCGTAGGAAAGGAATGAACAAGTATGACGATGTGCAAAAAGCCGATCGTGCTGGATGTCAATCATATGATGGCCGATACCCTGGGTTTTCAGTATGGTATCAGTGCAGGTCAGGTGAATGAGTATGCGCCCTTCGCAGCCGCTGCGAACCAGGCTGTGCAGAATGCCCGCGGCACGGGTAAGATGGGCTGGACGGAGCTGCCTTACAATCAGGAAGAAATCGTAGCCAAGATTGAGAAGGTCGCCGCCCGCGTTCGTGAGCAGTTCGACACCTTTGTGGTGCTGGGCATCGGCGGCAGCGCTCTGGGCCCCATCGCTGTGCAGCAGGCACTGAATCATCTGCATTATAACGAGCTGCCTGCTGAGAAGCGCGGCGGCCCCCGCCTGTATGTGGAAGATAACATCGACCCTGAGCGTATGTGCGCCCTGCTGGATGTTATCGACCCCAAGACCACCTGCTTCAATGTGATCACCAAGTCCGGCGCTACTGCCGAGACCATGAGCCAGTACCTGACCATTTCCGAGCTGCTGAAGAAGGAAGTGGGGGACAAGTGGGCTGACCACATCATCGCCACCACCGACTGCGAGCAGGGCAACCTGATCAAGCTGGCCAAGGAGCACGGCTTTGAGCTGTTCTACATCCCCGATTCCGTGGGCGGCCGCTTCTCCGAGCTGTGCCCCGTGGGTCTGGTGCCCGCTGCTGTGTGCGGCATTGACATCCGCGCCATGCTGGAAGGCGCTGCCGCCATGGACGCCCGCTGCAAGACCGGCGACGTGTGGCAGAATCCTGCCCTGCTGGAGGCCGTTCTGCAGTACATCTGCATGGAAGACCTGAACATCAACATCAACGTCACCATGCCTTATGCCGACAGCCTGAAGTACATGGCCGACTGGTTCTGCCAGCTGTGGGCTGAGAGCCTGGGCAAGAACGTGACCCGCAAGGGCATGGCCAAGAACTGCGGCCAGACCCCTGTGAAGTCCCTGGGCGTTACCGACCAGCACAGCCAGCTGCAGCTGTACACCGAAGGCCCGTACGACAAGGTCATCACCCTGCTGAAGGTGGAGAACTTCCGCGCACAGAGCCCCATCCCCCACGGCTGTGCAGAATTCCCCGATGTGGCCTTCCTGGGCGGCAAGAGCCTGAATCAGCTCATTGAGGCAGAGCGTCAGGGCACGGAATACGCCCTGATGAAGAAGGGCCGCATGAGCCAGACCATCATTCTGCCCGAAGTGAACGCCTACACCGTGGGTCAGCTGATTTACTTCTATGAGATGGCCACCGCCTATGCCGGCGAGATGCTGGACATCGACGCCTTCAATCAGCCCGGTGTGGAGGAGAGCAAGATTGCTTCCTACGCCGTTCTGGGCAACACTTCTGAGAAGTATCAGAAGAAGGCCGCCGAAATGGCCAAGCGCCCTGCGGAGAAGAAGGAATATATCCTGTAAGGACATCGGTTCTTTAGGAGGAGCTTTCACAGCTCCTCCTTTTTTCATGCCCTGCTTTTAAGAATCGTCCATATTGTTAAGAATCGTCCATAGACAAAACCGCAGGAAAAGCGTAGGATACACATGATAGTTGCAACTAACCATGAATCCATCCGAGAGGAGGGCTGTCATGACCAAACGAAGAGGCATCATCATTCTGCTTCTGGTGCTGGCGTCGCTGTTTTCAGCGGTGGCGGTGCTGTGCATGGGCGCGGTGAAAATCCCCATCGGGGAAACCTACGCCGTGCTGCTGAAAAAGCTGTTTGGCGTGGATACCGGGGCAGATGTCTCCGTATCTTACCAGCAGATTGTGTGGCAGATTCGCATGCCGAGAATCATCCTGGGCTATCTGGCCGGGGCAGGACTGGCGCTGTGCGGCTGTGTCATGCAGGCCGTGGTGCAGAATCCCATGGCAGATCCCTACATCCTGGGCGTGTCCGCCGGCGCAACCTTGGGCGCAACCGGCTCCCTGTTCCTGGGGATCGGGGCAATTTCGGGCTTCTGGGCCTTTGTGGGTGCAGGGGGCGCGTGCTTCCTGGTGCTGGCACTTTCCTCGGCAGACGGCAAATCCACCTCGGTGAAGCTCATCCTTTCCGGCATGATCGTCAATGCCTTGCTCACGGCCTTCTCCAATTTCATTATTGCCGTGGCAGGGGATTCTGACGGCATGATGTCCATCAAGTTCTGGACCATGGGCTCCCTGACCCGTGCCAGCTGGAGCAACATTCTGCCCATTGCGGTCATTGTCATCGGTGCGGTGATTTTCTTCCTGACCCAGGCCTCTACCCTGGACGGCCTGATGCTGGGCGAAGAAGCCGCTTCCACCATCGGCATCAACACCTTCCGCTGCCGCCTGGTCTACTTGCTGGTGCTGTCCCTGCTGACAGGCGCGCTGGTGTCCATCTGCGGCACCATCGGCTTTGTGGGGCTCATTATTCCCCACGTGGCCAGGGCGCTGGCAGGCACGAATCATAAGCGCCTGCTGCCTATTGCGGCACTGAGCGGCGGTCTGTTCATGATCTGGGTGGATGCCATTGCCCGCAGCCTCATTGCCAACACGGAATTGCCGGTGGGCATCTTCACCGCCTTGGTGGGCGCACCGTTCTTCGTGTACGTCATGGTGCGGAAAAAGTACGGATTCGGAGGCCATTGAATGAAGCTGACAGCAAGCGATATCAACGTCTCCATCGGCGGGAAGAACATCGTCCGCAACCTGACCCTGGACGTGCCGGATGAGAAATTTTCCGCCCTGCTGGGCGCCAACGGAAGCGGCAAAACCACGCTTCTGCGCGCCATCTACCGTACGCAGAAGATGGACAGCGGCATTGTGCGCCTGGACGGCGAAGACATTGCCCGTTTCTCCGGCAAGAAGCTTTCTCGGTGCATGGCGGTCATGGGGCAGTTCAATGCCATCAATTTTGATTATACCGTGCTGGACATTGTGCTCATGGGACGCTATCCCTTCCACACCCTGCTGGAGCAGGAGAAGGCGCGGGATTACGAACTGGCACTGGAAGCCCTGGACAAGGTGGGCATGAAGCACTACCAGGATCGCAACTTTCAGTCCCTTTCCGGCGGGGAAAAACAGCGGGTCATCCTTGCCAGGGCCCTGACCCAGACGCCCAAGCTGCTCATCCTGGATGAGCCGACGAACCACCTGGACATCCGCTACCGGCTGGAGATCCTCTCCATCATCAAGAATCTGCACATTACGGTGCTTTCCGCCCTGCATGATTTGAGCCTGGCGGTGCAGTACTGCGATCACCTTTACCTGATGCGGCAAGGGGAGATCGTCACCGGCGGCACCCCGGAAGAAGTCATGACACCGGAAAACATCCGCAGCATTTTTGATGTGGAAGCCTGTGTTTACCCCAGTCCCGTCAACGGGAAACTCATGATTCAGTATCTGTAAAGCGCGGGAAAATCCCGCAGAAAGAAGGAATCAACATGAACCATCGTATGACGCTTCGCATTTTCTCCGCTGCTTTGGCGATGATGCTCCTGCTCCTGGGCTGCTCCGCGGCACTGGCAGAAGAAACGGAATATCCCCTGACCCTGCAGGTCTATGATGCGGATGGCAATCAGGTGGAAGTGACCTACGACCACGCACCCGAAAAGGTGCTGTCCACTCAGCTGTCCATGACGGAACTGCTGATTAACCTGGGGTTGAAGGACAAGATTGTGGCTGTGTTTGACAACGACAACGCCCTGACGGGCGACCTGGCCGAGGAAGTGGCTTCCCTGACCAGCCTGGGCGACAAGAAGTCCGTATCCAAGGAAGCGATCCTGGCCGTGGAGCCTGACCTGATCCTGGGCAAGGGTCCGCTGATGTTCACGGAAAGCAGCATCGGCACGGTACAGTATTATCAGGAGCTGGGCATTCCGGTGTACACCGAGCTGGCCAGCGCATCTGTTGATCAGTCCCTGAGCAACATTGTGGAAGATGTGCGGAACATCGGCAAGATTTTCAACGTGCAGGATACCGCCAATGCCTATGCCGATGAGCTGCAGGGCCGCATTGACGCCCTGCTGGAGAAGGTCAGCGGTCAGAGCGGCGAAACCAAGAAGGTGCTGTTCATGGCCGGCTATTCCGACGGCACGTTCGTTGCCTTCAATTCTAAGATGTCCAGCTGCATGCTGAATGCCCTGCATGCTGAGAATGTGCTGGACAAGGG
>CAVBFK010000083.1:0-3376 GCA_963594395.1 Lachnospiraceae bacterium | reverse complement strand
GACCAAGAAGACCTATGAGGCTCGCAAGATCGCCATGCAGAACGGCATCTCTCTGGGCACGGATCTTTCCAACTGGAAGAAGCAGCTTGCCGCCGCCAAGGATGTTCCTCAGGAAGTGACGGACGCAGTCAACAAGGCGCTGGCAGCTCAGTCTGCTTATGAGGAAGCCAGCACGGCTTTCTATGCCACCTATGAAGACAAGAAGCTCCGCGTCAGCTCCGATACTTTCGACTATATCAAGAAGCGCAACACATTGCAGGAAGAGATGGACGAACTCAGCGACCAGATGCTGGAGCTGGATACCCGCGTTGCTTCCATGGCGACAATTACGGCGCCGCATGACGGCTGGATTGTTTCCGTGAATGTTTCGGCAGGGGATACCTATGACGGCTCCAAGGCCGCCTACACCATGACAGCCGAAGGCTCCACGCCTTCTTTGAAGGCATCGCTGGCCGGCGTGGAACGTTCCTTCTCTGACGGTACCAAGGTGACCATCGGCGACAGCGATTCCGGCACGGAGAAGACCACTGTAACCGCCACCAGAACGGACAGCAACGGCGATAAGTATCTGGTGATTGAAATGCCAGAATCGATGCAGAAGGCCGGAAGCTCTTCTCTCCGCCAGGCCATCAGCAACGGCGTGCAGGCGACCATCACCTACCGCGCCAAGGAGTCTACCACCCTGCTTCCTGCCTCTGCCGTGCGCAGTGACGGTACCAACTATTATGTCTACGTTGTGCAGGACAGCAACGGCGGCTTCCTTTCCAGCAACGGCATGAAGGCTGTGAAGACTTCCGTGACCGTGATTGAAAAGAATGATAAGCAGTATTCCGTGCAGGAAGACTTCTCTTATCAGCAGATTGCCTATCAGGAAGACCGTGCATTGAGCGATAATATGTCTGTCATGGAATATGTCAACTGACGGGAGGCGGCAGGAATGAACAAAAAGTTCCGCGGTCTCATCGTGGTGCTGATCATCTTCCTTGGCGTGATGACCTACAGTATCATTCAGGTGAAGAGCGTCGGCAGCAATTTGCAGTACGTTGTGGAGGCACCGGATCTTCAGCAGACCGATACCGCCGCTTCAAGCGATTCGGAGAGCGGCAGTACGACCAGCTATCCCAACCAGGCGCTGAAGGAATGGAAAGAGTCGCTTGACGATTCGGCAGAAACCCTGTCTCAAGGTGTTTCTGCATGGACCATGGGCGGCGTGATCCAAAGCACGACGATCACCGATACCAAGGGCGAAACATCTTCCGATGCCCGGATTGATCTTCTGGGGGAGAACGCCTTCACGGTGCATCCGCACTATCTGCTCTATGGCCGCACCTTCTACGATGAAGAGTTGAAGAATGGCGATAAAGTGGTCATGCTGGATGAACAGCTTGCCTTGAAGCTGTATTCCGTGGCAGATCCTATTGACCGCACGGTGATGATTAACAACGAGGAATACCGCATTGTGGGCATTGTGCGCCACACCAAGCAGGTGGGCGACTATATGGACATGGGCGCATATATCCCGCTGATGAGCCTGATGAGCCAGAATGTGAAACCTACGGCCATCGTGGTGGAGGCAACACCGATCAGCGGCGCCGGCGCAAACGTGACCTTCACCAATGCTATGAAGGAATGGAAGAGCGGCGGTACGGTCATCGATCTCGGCAAGGAAACCATGGCCGCAACACTGTGGCTTCGATTCCTGATCTTCCTGGCAGGCTTTGTGGTTACGCTCCGTGTGATTAAGCGGCTGAACCAGGAGGTTACCATCTACCACAAGAAATATCATGCCAGCTTGCAGAATGTCTACGCCATCCATCTTATGCCGCAACTGGTGGGGCATATCGTCCTTTATGCGATTGGATACGCCCTCTGCGCCGGCGCTCTTGCGTTGTTGATCAATTACCTGATTACCCCCGTTTACACCTTTACGGAATGGGTTCCGACGGTGCTGGTTGAGTGGGATGACATCACAACGGCCTTCTGGAATGTGTGGCAGACCTCTGCGACCACCATTGAGTTCCGCACGCCGGAACTGCTTCGTCTCCGATTCTTTACGGTGGTTCTGCAGGCGTGCACGGCATGTGTTGGACTCATCGTTGCCCTCATTTACGGCAAGAACCGTTCTCAGGAGCAGAAGCTGAAGGATACGCTGACGACTCTCTATCAGGAGCACGTGGCGGTGTCCTTCGTACGTACGGAGAAGCCTGTACTTTTTGCCGCTATGGGCTGTATCCCTTGCACGGCCTCTGAGGAAGAGATCGATTGCGGCGAAAAGAAGAAGAAGCTGCGCAAGACAACGGCGATGATCCGCATCATTGACGCTAAGGAAGTCCTGCGCCTGATGCCCAATACCGAGCGTGAAGGATCCTTTGTATTGCGGATTACGGATGCCTCGATTAAGCAGAATAATGAGACGTATTGTGTGACCTGCAATGCAGAAGGGAAGAAAGTGACGGAGATTGACCGTGATTACGATCTGTCTCTGCCGGTGGAGACCCTTGCAAGATTGATTTATGGCAATGACAACTTCCAGGACTATCTGGAGAGTCATGCCGACTATGATTTGAAGATGCGCTCCCACACCATGGAAGGTTTCTTTGCACATCATATGAAAATCGAAGGAAGAGCATAAAAGAGCGTGAGCCTGTGATGAAAATCATGGGCTCACGTTTTTACTATTAGAAGCAAGTCGGCTTCAAGAAGTTAGTCATGCGCAGGGGCTTTGCGGTTACAGGTCGAAGACTCCGCCCCTGCACCCTTCGGCGCACTCCTTATAAGCGGTGCTGTTCCTATCTTAGCAGAAAGTCTTCACTTGCTGATTAGCTTCATAACAGGACAACTTCATCGGAGAAGACCGAAGGAGTCCAGAGGGCGACCGGAAAGCCCTCTGGAATAAAGAGTCCCTATTCCTTTGATAGATAAGTCAAGCTCGCTGTCTAACAAAAAGATTTCGCACTGAGGAGCGATCAAAGGGCTTTCCGATCGCCCTTTGGAAACCTTCGGGGCACCCTTCCTCTTGAAGGGGCACTGTTCCGAAGCTTTCAAGTTTCACTACAAGTCAACTTCATCGGAGAAGCCCGAAGGAGTCCAGAGGGCGACCGGAAAGCCCTCTGGAAGTCAGTAAACATACCCGATGGGGAATGACGACAAGAAAGAAAATCGAAAAAAAGTTGAGAGAAAAAAGAGAAAACAGCCCCCGCAGCCACAAAAAGCAGAGATTTTCCTACGCCCTCTGCAATACCAAACCTACCAAAACCCGAATGAACCCAATGTGAACAAACTGTAAACACTGCAATTTTCCGAACGAAACACGAAGTACACTTATTATACGTCCGTCTTTGCAAAAAGTCAAGAAAAAAGTCGAAAAAAAGATGAA
>CAVBFK010000082.1:0-4411 GCA_963594395.1 Lachnospiraceae bacterium | reverse complement strand
GCTGGGCAATGCGCTGAGCTTCCAACAGCTTGCCGTCTTTCTCAAACTCGGCAATCCGCTGCTGCAAATCATGCTCGATGACGGCCAAATTTTCTTCCATGTGGCTACGGTCGGTGGCGTAATGGGTGGCGGGAAAAATGCTTGCGTGCTCCAGCACGGACAGCACGTGACCGCTGACGGCGTCAATCTCACTGATGCGGTCGATTTCATCGCCGAAAAATTCGATACGAAGGGCGTGCTCATGCTCGCCGGCGGGGATGATTTCCACCGTGTCACCGCGGACGCGGAAAGTACCGCGGGCAAACTCGATGTCGTTTCGCTCGTATTGAATGTCGATGAGGTTACGGAGAAGCTTTTCGCGGCTCACCTGCATGCCCGGGCGAAGGGAAATCATCTGCCCTTCGTATTCGCTGGGGTCACCCATGGAGTAGATACAGCTCACCGATGCCACAATAATGACGTCTTTCCGTTCCCGCAGGGCGGCCGTGGCGCTGTGGCGCAGACGGTCAATTTCCTCGTTGATGGAGGCGTCCTTCTCGATGTAGGTATCTGAGGAGGCAATGTAGGCCTCCGGCTGATAATAATCGTAATAAGAAACGAAATACTCGACGCGGCTATCGGGAAAGAAAGCCTTCAGTTCACTGCACAGCTGTGCCGCCAAGGTTTTATTGTGGGCAATGACCAGCGTAGGCTTCTGCACCTTCTCGATGACAGAGGCCATGGTGAAGGTTTTGCCGGAACCGGTAACGCCCAGCAATACCTGGCTCTGCATACCTTCTGCAACGCCGCGGCTAAGCGCCTCAATGGCTTGCGGCTGATCACCGCTGGCCTGATAGGGGGCTTTCAATACAAATTTATTCATGGTTCCTCCCATGCGCCCTGCCGGCGCAAATGCTATCACACTTTGCATCATAGCACATCCGATGCACAATGAAAAGAAGGATTCTTTATACACGGGGAAGAAATCAAGCAGAGAGAACGTTATGCTATTGGATGGATGGTGACCAAAGGAGGTGTGCTTATTGCTGAAGAAAATGAGTTGGCTGATTGGCTTGCTTGTAATTTGCCTGATGACTGCCGCATGTGCTGAGGCAGAAACCACATTGCTGGCGCTGAATGTCGGCAAGGCAGACTGCTTACTACTGGAAAGCGGAGACACACGGTATCTGATTGATACCGGCACGGCGGAAAGCTGGGGCACCGTGTCTGCGGCGCTCCGCACCCGCGGCATTACCCATCTGGACGGGGTGATTCTCACCCATACCGATAAGGACCATGCAGGCGGCGCATGGGCATTGGCGACTTCCTCTGTGGAGGTAGACGGCTGGTATGCCTCGGCCTATTTCACGGATGTGAAGATGTCTAAGCACCCGCTGGTACTGGCCGCGGCGCTTCGTGATAAAGAAGTCAACTGGCTGAAACGGGGCGATACCCTGACCATTGGCGACGGAACGATTTCGGTTCTTGCCCCGATGGAATTGGACGACGATGATGAAAACAATAACTCCCTTGTGTTGTACGTGCAGACGGGGGATGGCACCATACTCCTGACGGGTGACATGGAGTTTGGCGAGGAGCGCACCTTGCTGTCTGCCAACCTGCTCACCCATGCGGATGTGCTGAAAGTTGCCCATCATGGTGGGGATGACGCAACATCCTCTGCCCTGGTGAAGCACGTGTCGCCGCAGGTGGCGGTGATTTCCACCAGCACGGAGGAAAAAGAAAGCACCCCTGCGGAGTCAGTGGTTTCCCTGCTGGAAAGCAACGGTGCACAGGTGGCCGTGACCCAAGATGCAGGGGAAGGCGTGCTGGTTATCTTGGCAAACGGAACACCTACAGTAACCATGCTGCCGGAAGCAACCCTGCCGGCTCAGGTGACCGATGTTGTTCTCAGTGACCGTTCCAACGCGCAAGATACCGTATCTATCCGCAACAATGGGCAGGATACCGTGGATCTTTCCGGCTGGTATCTCTACTCCAGCAAGGGAAAAGAGACTTTTGTGTTGCCTGAAGGAACCACATTGGAAGCAGGAAAGACGCTGAACATCGGCACCCTAAGCACCGAAGGCGAAACTGATTTGACCTGGCCGGATGAAAATGTGTGGCACAACAAAAAAGAAGATATCGCCATGCTGTACGATGTCTACGGAAGACTCATTGACGAACTGTAAAACATGCAATGAAAAAAGAGAGGCAAAACCTCTCTTTTTTATTCGGTTTTCGAGGAGAGCGCGAGAGAAGGCTTTTGACTCAAAAGCCGTCCCCTTGCAAAATCAGCCGTGTCTCAACGCTGCAACCGTGTCCAGAATGTCTTCGGCCAGTTGTTTCTTGGTGCGCAGGGGATACTCGACGGCACCGGCGGCAGTGATCAATGTGGCAATGTTGGTGTCTACATTGAAGCCTGCACCGGGCTTGGAAACATCATTGGCCACAATCAGGTCAAGATTCTTCTTCTTCAGCTTCTTCTGGGCATTCTCCAGCAGATGCTCCGTTTCGGCGGCAAAGCCCACAAGAATCTGCCCTTCGTGCTTCATCTGCCCCACAGCCGCTGCAATATCGGGATTTTCCACAAGCGTCAGCGTCAGGGGCTCACCGTCGGCCTTCTTCATCTTCTGATCCCACGTCTGCGCAAAGCGGTAGTCAGCAGGGGCGGCGGCCTGAATCACCACGTCCATCTGCGGCGCACGCTCCGTGACCGCATTGTAGAGATCACGGGTCGATTCCACCTGCACCACGGGAATCCCATCGGGACGTACCGCCATGACCGCGCCGCACACCAGCGTTACCTCGGCACCGCGTTTGGCGGCGGCTTCGGCAATGGCAAAGCCCATCTTGCCGGAAGAATCGTTGGTGAGATAGCGCACAGGATCCAGCCGTTCCCGGGTGGCACCGGCAGTGACCATCACTTTCAGTCCGGCAAAATCCTGCTTGGGATTTAGCAGCTTGTCGATGGCCTCGGCAATCTCTGCAGGCTCGCTCATGCGGCCCGCACCGGTGTCACCACAAGCCAAATAGCCGCCAGCAGGCCCAATCAACTGCACGCCGCGGCTTTTCAGCACGGCGAGGTTGGCTTGGGTGGCGGCGGCTGTCCACATGCCTGTATTCATGGCGGGAGCCAGCAGAATGGGCGCCTTGGTGGCCAGCACGGTGGTGGTCAGCATGTCGTCAGCAATGCCGGCGGCCATCTTGGCCATCACATTGGCAGTGGCAGGGGCAATCACGAAAAGCTCTGCTCGCTTGGCCAGTGCAATGTGCTCTACTTCCCATTTGTCGGGACGGGCAAAGGTGTCCGTCACCACGGGATTGCGGCTCATGGTCTCGAAGGTCAGGGGTGTTACGAACTCAGTGGCATTCTTCGTCATGATGACGTGAACATTCGCTTCTGCCTTCACCAGGCGGGAGACGAGCTCCACACTCTTGTACACGGCAATGCCGCCGGTAACACCCAGCACGACCTCCTTACCCTTCAGGTTCATGCTTCAACCTGCTCCTCTTCTTCTTCCACAGGGCGGTCATAGGTGATCAGATCACGGTTGATTTCTTCAACAGCGGTCTTCAGGGGCTTCAGGTCCTTTGCATCAAAGTAAGGCTGGCTACCGCCGACGATCTGACGGCCGCGCTTGGAAGCTTCCACCACCAGGGTGTAGCGGGAATCAGCATGCTTGAGCAGTTCCAGAACGCAAGGATCAACAATAGACATTGGGTTTCCTCCTTCACAATGGGTCACATGATTCTATTCGACAGGCAGGGGGCTTAATCCTCTACCACAGGAAAATATCGAATGGTGCGCTGCTTTTCAGCCTTGGCAATGGCGGAAAGCTGGGAATAGGCAAGGTCCAGATCATCGTTGACCACAGCATACTGGTAACGGCTGACCTGCTCCAACTCGCCATGGGCATTGTGCAGTCTGCGCTCGATCTCCACGGGATCATCCGTGTTGCGGGTGTGCAGACGAACACGCAGGGTTTCGTAGCTGGGGGGAAGGATGAACACGCTCACGCAGGAAGGCTCCTGCGCCATGACGTTCCGTGCACCCTGAGGGTCAATGTCCAGCAGAACGTTCTGGCCGCGCTCAATGCGCTCGTAGACCTCACTCTTCAGCGTTCCGTAGCGGTGGCCATGCACGGTGGCATGCTCCAGAAAAGCATCCTGTGCCAGGAGCTCATCGTATCTCTCTTCAGAAATGAAATGATAATGGACATCATCGATTTCATTGAAGCGACGTGCTCTGGTGGTCACACTCACTGAAAACGTAAAGCTGGGATCCTCCTGCAAAAGCCGGGCTGCCAGTGTTCCCTTGCCTGTACCGGAGGGACCGGAGATCACCATCAGCATACCCTTGCGCGTTTCCTTCATGCCTCGTCCTCCTCTAATGGTTCACTGCCCTTTTCCTCCAGCCGGCTGCCTACAG
>CAVBFK010000081.1:0-9317 GCA_963594395.1 Lachnospiraceae bacterium | reverse complement strand
ATAGTGATCTTCCAGGGTCTTGGCGATGTTCACGAACTGGTCGTACACTTCGGGCATCTGTTCATGCAGCTGAGAGATGGGCTGAGGCGTACGGATGCCAGCCACAACGTCCTCGCCCTGAGCGTTCAGCAGGTACTCGCCGTACAGCTTCTTCTCGCCGGTGGAGGGGTTACGGGTGAAGGCAACGCCGGTACCAGAGGTCTCGCCCATGTTACCGAAGACCATGGACTGCACGTTAACGGCAGTGCCCCAGTCGCCGGGGATGTCGTTCATGCGGCGATAGTAAATAGCACGGGGGTTGTCCCAGGAACGGAACACAGCCTTGATGGCCTCCATCAGCTGTACCTTAGGATCCTGCGGGAAGTCAACGCCCTTCTCGGCCTTGTAGATCTCCTTGAAGCGAACAACGACTTCCTTCAGATCGTCAGCGGTCAGGTCACGGTCGTACTTCACGCCGCGCTTTTCCTTGAACTCATCCAGAACGTCTTCGAACTTGCTCTTCTTGATCTCCATCACCACGTCAGAGAACATGGCGATGAAACGGCGATAGGCGTCGTAAGCGAAGTGCTCGTTGTCGGTCAGCTTAGCCAGACCCTTCACGGACACGTCGTTCAGGCCCAGGTTCAGGATGGTATCCATCATGCCGGGCATGGAAGCACGAGCACCGGAACGCACAGACACCAGCCAGGGATCGTTCTCATCGCCGAACTTCTTGCCGACGATTTCTTCGGTCTTAGCCAGAGCGGCGTAGATCTGCTCCTCGATGTCGGGGGCGATGACCTTGCCGTCGGTGTAGTAACGGGTGCAGGCTTCGGTGGAGATGGTGAAGCCCTGAGGCACAGGCAGACCAATGTTGGTCATTTCGGCCAGGTTAGCGCCCTTGCCGCCCAGCAGCTCACGCATGTTTGCGTTGCCTTCCGTGAAGAGGTATACATACTTCTTCTCCATGGGAAACTCCTCCTTGTTCACTTTTGCAGGAAAAAATCCTGCCGTCTGCCCGTGCGGTTCTGTTACCGTATACGGACAGCTCTTTCACATATCTCTCGGATTATACAATCTTTTTTTACTTTTTGCAAGTCTGTTTGTCTGTTTTTTGGCGATATAGGCGTCAAAATCCCGAACAATTGCATTTTTCGGTGAAAAGACGTTGCTTTTCCTGCAAAATGTTCCAGCAAAGAGATGCAAAAAGCTGTGAGGGAACGAAACGTTCGTCCGATCACAGCTTGCAATAAACCTTTACAAAACTTAGTCAAAAATTTGGAAAATGCCGCACTTGAGGTACTGCGTTTCCGGGGATGCGGGCAGAATCGGGTGATCCTTGCCCTGGGTGCGGTATTCCACCTGACGCAGCTGAACGTGGGCATCGTGGGCGGCGTCGCGGACAATGTCCATGAAGGCGTCCGGCAGAATGTGCTGACTGCAGGAGCAGGTGATCAGGTATCCGCCGGGCTTCACCATCTTCATAGCGCGGAGATTGATCTCCTTGTAGCCGCGGGTGGCGCTGGCAATGGCCGAACGGGTTTTGGTGAAGGCAGGCGGATCCAGAATCACCACATCGTACTTCACGCCGTCACGGCTCTGTTGGCTCAGCAGATCAAAGGCGTTGGCCTCCACAAAGTGCACCCGGTCTTCCAGGTGGTTCAGCTTTGCATTCTCCGTGGCAAACTCGCAGGCGTAGCCGGAAATATCCACGCCGGTCACCTCAGCCGCGCCGTAATAGCCGGCATGCAAGGCAAAACTGCCCGTGTGGGTGAAGCAATCCAGCACCGTCTTTCCCTTCACGAAGGGGGCAATTGCCGCGCGGTTCTCCTTCTGATCCAGGAAGAAGCCCGTCTTCTGGCCTTCCTTCACGTCCACCCAGAAGTGCACGCCGTTTTCGACCATTTCCACCCGATCGGGTACCTGGCCGTAGAGCAAGCCCGTGGTCTGCTCCAAGCCTTCCAGCCGGCGGACGGGCACGTCATTGCGTTCCCAAATGCCGGCGGGATGCAGTTCCTCCACCAAGGCGTCTACCACATCCTGCTTGAAGCGCTCCATGCCCAGTGCCAGGCACTGAAGCACCAGCACGTCGCCGAAGCTGTCCACGATCAAAGCAGGCAGACGGTCGCTTTCCGCGAAGATCATGCGGCAGGAATGAAGGTCGGCGAAGGTGCGGCGATAGTCCACAGCCTCCTTCACGCGGCGGAAAATAAACGCACGGTCGATGGGCTCGTCCTTCAGGCTCATAATGCGCAATGCAATCTGGGACTGGGGATTATAATAGGCCTTGGCCAGGAAACGTCCCTTGGAGGACACCACGTCCACAATATCGCCGGGGGTAAAATCACCCTCCACCTTGGCGATGTCACTGCGGAAAACCCACGGATGACCGCTGTAGACGCGCTTTTCTTTGCCGGGAATGAGAATTGCCGATGCCATAGTTTGCCTCCAATATTAGTGCTTTGCGGCCTTCACAAAGGCCGTGAACAGAGGATGTGCCTTGTTGGGGCGGGAAATGAACTCAGGATGATAGATGACGCCCACATAGAAGGGATGGCCTTCCAGCTCAAAGGCCTCGGGATAGCCGCCTTCCACAGCGGTTCCCGTGAAGTGCATCCCCTTCTCTTCCAGCATGGGAACGAAGCCCTTCTCCACCTCGTAGCGGTTGCCGTGACGCTCGTGAATCACGTCCGCGCCGTAGATATCGTGGAGCAGGCCGGGCTGAAGGCGAACATCACTGCCGCCCATGCGTGCCGCCTGACGGCTGTCATTCACGGTGGTCACGCGGTCATCCGGGATGCGCACCACCGCGGGGTCGCAATCGTGGTTCACCTCGGTCGAATTAGCCGTAGTCATACCCAGCAGAGAACGCACGGCCTCCACGGTACCCAGCTGCATGCCGAAACCGATCATCAGGCAAGGCTTCTTTGCCTCCCGTGCATAGTGCGCCGCCGCCATAATTCCTTCTGCACCGCGGTCGCCGTAGCCGCCGGGCAGCAAGATGCCGTCATAGGACGCCAGCTTTTCCGCGGCGTTATCATCCGTGATCTCTTCAGAGCTGATCCAATCCAGCTTCACGCTGGTGGTGTTGGCAATGCCCGCATGGGTCAGGGCTTCTGCCACGGACAGATAGGCGTCATGAAGCTCCACATACTTGCCCACCAAGGCAATGGAAACTTCCCCATCGGGATGGGTATAGCGCTGCACCATGTCCTTCCATTCGGTCAGATCCGGCGCAGTAACAGGCAACCCCAACTCGCGGCACACGATGTCTGCCAGGCCTTCGTCTTCCAGCATCAGCGGCACATGATACAGGGTGGGGGCATCCGTATTCTGCACCACACTGCCCGTCTTCACATTGCAGAACAGGCCGATTTTGTCCTTCGCTTCCGTAGAAATCGGCTTCTCTGTGCGGCAGACGATCACGTCCGGCTGAATGCCGATGACACGGAGCGTCTTCACGCTGTGCTGGGTGGGCTTGGTCTTCATCTCACCCGCGGCACTGAGGAACGGCAGAAGGGTCACGTGGACAAAGCAGGTGTTGCCCTCTCCCACTTCCCACTTCATCTGGCGGATAGCCTCCAGGAAGGGAGAAGACTCCATATCACCCACCGTGCCGCCAATCACAACGATGGCAACATCTGCACCGCTATGATGTGCCGCCAGCTGAATTCGATTCTTGATTTCATCCGTCACGTGAGGAATCACCTGGATGGTGCTTCCGTGATATTCGCCGCGAAGCTCCCGCTCCATAATGCTCTTGTGCACCTTGCCCGTGGTTACGCTGGCTTCGCCGTGCAGATTCACATCCGTAAAGCGTTCGTAATGGCCGAGGTCCAGGTCTGCCGCCACGCCGTCATCCGTGATAAAAGCCTCGCCATGCTGGAGAGGAGACAGCAAGCCGGGATCCACATTATAATAAGGGTCGCACTTCTGCATGGACACCTTATAGCCCCGTGCTTCCAGCAACCGCCCCAGCGATGCCGCCGTAATGCCTATGCCCAGAGAAGAAACAACGCCACCCGTTACAAACACATACTTGGTTGCCATGGTCAACGCTCCTTATCTGATGCCGTGGAATGCCCACAGCGGTTTTGTCCCATGATCCATTGTAAGGTTCAGTTTAAGGATTGTCAAGGGCTGAGAAAAGAGGAAGCACGCACCCTTATCGAGCGCGTGCCTCCGCATCGACAAAGCGGCAGAGCCACTTTGTCGAGATTTGCACTCTCTCACTGGTCGAACGGTAAACCGTTCTCCCGGCCGTTCGTTCGTGTAGGGAAATAATCCTTCGGATTGCTGCGGCTTTCACCGCACATGTCGCTGAAAGCCGATCTAGAGTTGAAGGGCTTGCGAGCCCTCCACCACCACCCAGGGTTTGTTGATGATTGAAGCACGTACCCTCTCAAGCACGTGCTTCTCTGATTATTTCTTTTCCTTTGCCCCCAGAATATCCGGAATCACCTGGGCGTAATCAATGCGCTTTTCAATGGCCAGACGGCCGTACTTGTCGATCTCTGACTTTTCCTTGGGGCCGTGGGTCAGGCAGCCGGGGCCGCCGATACAGCCTTGCTCGCAGGCCATGCCTTCAATGAAGTTTTCCGTCAAGAGACCCTTGGAAGCCTTCAGCAGTGCCAGCTTACACTCTTCCAGGCCGCTGCAGGGCAGCGCCTTCAGCTCAAAATCTTCTGCAGAGACACCCTGTTCCTTCAAGGCCTCCTCCACAGCTTCCTTCAAGCCGCCGCTGCGGGCGAAAATACGGCCGAAATACGAAGCATTGTTCAGCGTATCGTCTTCCATGGCGGTCAGGTCAATCTCATAGGCATCGAACATGGCCTGCAGTTCTTCAAAGGTCATGGCCACATCGACCAAGTCCTTGACCCGTTCCTGCTTGACCTCTCCTTTCTTGGCGATGCAGGGGCCAACGAACACCACATGGGCGTCCGGATGTGCCTTCTTAATCATCTTAGCGATCATGGCCATGGGCGACAGGTTATGGGAGATGTGCTCCACCATGGTGGGGAAATTCTTCTTGATGTACGTCACGAAAGCAGGGCAGCAGGAGCTTGTCAGGAAGCCTTTCTCCACCAGCTCCTGCGCCTCGGTATACGCCACCAGGTCTGCGCCCAGTGCCGCTTCCACCACCGCCGTGAAGCCCATTGCCTTCATGCCGGCGGCCACTTGGCCTGTGGTCACGCCCTCAAACTGGCCGGAAATAGACGGTGCCACCACGGCATACAGCGGACCGGCGCCTTCTTTCTTGGCATCCTTCAGCAGCTGTACCACCTTGGTGATATAGCTCTTATCCACCACAGCGCCGAAGGGGCACTGGTACACGCACGCGCCGCAGCTGACGCACTTTTCCTCATTGATGTGTGCCTTTTTGGTTTCGTCCATCTTAATGGCGCCGGGCTTGCAGGCACGCTCGCAAGGGCGGACATTTTTGGTGATGGCGCTGTACGGGCAGGCCGCAACGCACTTACCGCAGGCGATGCACTTGCTGTGGTCAATAAAGGCGTGGTGATTCGGGAACGAGATAGCACCCTTGGGACATGCATTGGCGCAGCGATGTGCAATGCAGCCACGGCAAGCATCGCTCACCGTCACCTGACTCACAGGGCACTCGTCGCAGGCAATGGGCAGAACCTCCACCTCAGAAGCATGATCCGCATGGCCGCCCAGCGCCATCTTCACCTGTTCCTGCACAATGGCACGCTCCTTGTAAATGCAGCAGCGCATGGTCGGCTGCGGCCCCGGAATAATGGTTTCCGCAATGGAAAGCAATCCTTCGGTGAGCTTGTCTTCCTTCGCCAGCCGTGCCACTTCGCGAAGAACACGATATTTCATCTGTTGTACATTCGTATCGAACTTAGCCAAGTAAGTAGCCCCCTAGTAATTGTTATTCTTTTGACTAACCAATTTTAAGTTTCGCCATGCTTCCTTGTTTTCCTTCCTATTAGATTGAATTTTACAAATGTTTTTGTGAAACCGGCACTGTGCAACGTTTCTTTGGATGATTCTTGTGCGATATGATCATGCCATGTAACAAAAAATCCTGCACACAGAATTTCTATGTGCAGGATGCTTCGTTGACTATTTCAGCGGATGAAATGGGTGCTCAGATGTTCTTCCTTCTTGGGCAGACCATAGGCTTCCTTGCCAAGGGCGATGCTCTTCATCAGGAACGTCATGTTCCGTGCCAGGGTGCGCATGGTTTGCAGACCCTCGGCGTCCTGGGATGCTTCCCCGGGCGTGCGTCCATGGACGCTGTTCCAGTACTGACTGGACGCAACCGGCATGCCCGAAATGGTGAAGTACTTGTTCAGCTCATCAAAGGTTGCAGAGCATCCGCCGCGGCGAGCCACGGCAACAGCGGCGCCGACCTTCATGGTCTTATCAAAGTGCGATGAAAAGAACAGGCGATCCAGGGTTGCCACCAGGGTCGCATTGGCAGACGCGTAATAGACGGGACTGCCGACCACCAGGCCGTCTGCCTCTTCAAACTTAGGTGCCAGCTCGTTCACCACATCGTCAAAGACGCACTTGCCCAGCTTGCCGCAGGCACCGCAGGCTGTACAGCCGCGGATGGCGCGATTGCCCACCGTCACAAGCTCCGTTTCAATCCCTTCTTCTTGGAAGGCCTTCACCATTTCCTGCAACGCCGTGGCCGTGTTGCCGCTTTCATGAGGGCTTCCGTTCAGCAAAAGAACCTTCATGATGTTTTCCTCCTAAAGCAAGAGGCGGCAGGCAATCTGCCCACCGCCAATCATTTGTTAAGATCGCTTACGCAATCTCCAGTGCAATCTCCATCATCTTGGTGAAGGAAGTCTGGCGCTCTTCAGCGGACAGGCCTTCGCCGGTGAAGGGATTATCGGAGATGGTGCACAGGCACAGGGCATTCTTGCCGGCGCGGGCGGCGTTCATGTACAGTGCAGCGCTCTCCATTTCCACAGCCAGCACGCCCAGCTTTGCCAGCTTGGCGTTGCTGCCGGACTCGTCATAGAACACGTCAGAAGAATAAATGGCGCCGGGAACAACGGGCTGACCCAGCTTCTCGCCTGCGGCCACAGCCTTGCGGAGCAGTTCAAAAGAGCAGCAGGGAGCAACCGTGCCGTCAAAACCGAACTGATGAGAGAAATGAGAATCGGTGTAGCAGCTCATGCCGGCCACGATGTCGCGCACCTTCAGCTTGTCGCTGAGCATGCCGGCGGAACCGATGCGGATGATGTTCTTCACATCGTAGAAGTTGAACAGCTCATAGCTGTAGATGCCGATGGAAGGCATGCCCATGCCGGAAGCCATCACAGACACGCGCTTGCCGTGATAAGTGCCGGTATAGCCCTGCACACCGCGGATGTTGTTGACCAGCACAGGGTTCTCCAAGAAGTTCTCTGCGATGAACTTGGAACGCAGAGGATCGCCAGGCATCAAGACGGTATCAGCGAAATCGCCCAGTTTAGCAGTATTGTGAGCCGTAGGGACATTGCTCATAATGATGTTCTCCTTTCCATCCTGGAAAATGATTCGCTTCCATTATATCGGGAAAAGCCGAATTTGTACAGTGCTTTTTTCCCGCGAGGAGGTTCTCGGCGCTTCTCCCTGCTTGACATCTCCTGTTGGTTCTTCTACAATGAGCATGGGAAAACTTCAGGAGGAATACGATGAATCATCAGTTTTTGCCCACCACGCCGGAGGAAGTTGCTCAGCGCGGCTGGGATGCGCCGGACTTCGTTTTTGTCTGCGGTGATGCCTATGTGGATCACCCGTCTTTTGGTCATGCCATCATCGGCCGCATTCTGGAGGAAGCCGGCTACAAGGTCGCCATGCTCTGTCTGCCCCCGTGGCAGGATGAGAGCGCCTTCAAGCGCTTTGGCAGACCCCGTTTGGGCTTTCTTGTAACGTCCGGTGTCATTGACAGCATGGTGAGCCATTACACCGTGGCCAAAAAGCGCCGTCATGATGATTCCTATGCTCCCGGCGGCAAGGCAGGTATGCGCCCGGACCGTGCAGACATCGTCTACTGCAACCGCATCCGCCAGGCCTATCGGGATGTTCCGATTCTGATCGGCGGTGTGGAGGCGTCCCTGCGCCGTTTCTCCCACTATGACTACTGGGACGATAAGGTTCGTCACTCCATTCTGGTCGATTCCGGTGCCACCTTGCTGATGTTCGGCATGGGCGAAACCTCCATCATCGAGTGTGCCAACTGGGTGGCGCGGGGCATGAATCCGGCAGAGCTGGCCTCCATTCGCGGCATTTGCTACATGAGCAAAACCCCTGATCCACGTTGCATTCAGCTTCCTTCCCACAAGGAAGTCAGCACCGACCGGGAAGCCTATGCGCGTGCCTTCCTGGTGCAATACGAAGAGCAAGACGCCATCCGCGGCAAACGGATGTGCCAGCAGCAGGACACCGACCGTTATCTGATTCAAAACGAGCCTTCCCTGCCCCTGAGCCGGGAAGCGCTGGATCATGTTTATGAACTCCCCTACGTGCGCCGCTGGCATCCCATGTATGACGCCATGGGCGGCGTGCCTGCCCTGCAGGAAGTGGAGTTCTCCATTGCCTCCACCCGTGGATGCTTCGGCGCGTGCAGTTTCTGCGCCATTACCTTCCACCAGGGACGCATTATCCAGTCCCGCAGTACCGAATCCATTGTGGAGGAAGGCAAACTGCTGACCACGCTGCCCAACTTCAAGGGATACATTCATGACGTGGGCGGCCCTACCGCTAATTTCCGCGAGCCTGCCTGCAAGGGACAGCTCAAGCGCGGTGCCTGCAAGAATCGTCAGTGCCTCTTCCCGCAGCCCTGCAAGAACCTGGAAGTCTCCCATCGGGAACTGATCGACATTCTGCGAAAGCTCCGCAGTCTGCCCAAGGTAAAGAAGGTTTTCATCCGTTCCGGCCTGCGCTATGACTACATCATGGCCGACAAGGATCCGTCTTTCCTGAAGGAATTCTGCGCCCACCACATTTCCGGCCAGCTGAAGGTAGCGCCTGAGCACGTCTGCCCTTACGTGCTGGAAAAGATGGGCAAGCCCGGGCGGAATGTCTACGATGCTTTCTGCCAGCGGTACAAGGCCGTAAATGAGCAGCTGGGACTGAAGCAGTATCTGATTCCCTATTTGATGAGCAGTCACCCGGGCAGTGACCTGAATGCCGCCATCGAATTGGCCTGCTACCTGCGGGATACAGGCTTCTACCCGGAGCAGGTACAGGACTTCTACCCCACCCCCGGTACGCTGAGCACCGCCATGTTCTACACCGGGCTTGACCCCCGAACCATGAAGCCCGTCTTTGTTGCCCGCTCCCCGGAGGAAAAGGCCATGCAGCGCGCGCTT
>CAVBFK010000080.1:0-2938 GCA_963594395.1 Lachnospiraceae bacterium | reverse complement strand
CGAAAATGCGGTCAACTCTTTCTGACGAGCGCTGAACAGCGAAGCGTTTTCAGCGCCATGCCGCAATAGTGGATTGTCTTTTCTTTTGATGTGTTCTGGAATCCCGCTTCCAGAGGGCTTTGCGGTCGCCCTCTGGACTCCTTCGCATGCACTCCCTATAATGTTGACTTGTATTGCAACTTAAAAGTTTCGGAACAATACTCCTTCAAGAAAGGGGACTGCGAAGGGGTCAAGGGGGCGACCGCAAAGCCCCCTTGAATCAGCTATTTCATGATATTTCAAAAGAAAAGACAATCCTCTATTGCAGCGTTGCGCTGAAAACGCTTCGCTGTTCAGCGCGGTTTTTCGGGGCTTCGCCCCATGCCCTACCAGGGGCGCCGCCCCTGGACCTCGCAAGGGGACTTCGTCCCGTAGGTCTTCGAACCTTGACCCATTATGTTTTTTCCCGGCATTTGGGTCTTTTTTTCATTTTTCCTTGACGAATCCTTAAAATCGTGCTACAATACGAAAGCTGGTTCTATCTGGAGAGATGGCCGAGCGGTTGATGGCGCTGGTCTTGAAAACCAGTGATGCTGAAAGGCACCGGGGGTTCGAATCCCTCTCTCTCCGCCACTTTCATACTTACTTGACATGGAGAAGTACCCAAGAGGCCGAAGGGGCTCCCCTGCTAAGGGAGTAGTGTGCGATAAGCGCAGCCCGGGTTCAAATCCCGGCTTCTCCGCATTGAAAATGCCTTGTACCGCTTTAGGTGCAGGGCTTTTTCTTTTGCCCGTAGCCCGTTATCTGCGCTTGTTTCTCAGTTGACAATCTGCCCGGAATGGTCTATGCTATGGTGTGGATGCGCAGGCAATGCGCTTCCCCATAGACAGGAGGATTACAAAATGAAGAAACCCGTTGTTCTGGTTGTGATGGACGGCGTGGGTGAAACGCCGGAAACCCTCGGCAATATGGTTCTGCAGGCTACGACGCCTACTTTGGATGAATTCAAGGCAACTGCTCCCCACCTGACCATTAAGGCTCACGGCACCGCCGTTGGTCTGCCCACGGATGACGACATGGGCAACAGCGAAGTTGGCCACAACGCCCTGGGCTGCGGCCAGATCTATTCTCAGGGTGCCAAGCTGGTGAACGAGTCCATCCTCAGCGGCAAGATTTACGAGTCCGCCGCCTGGAAGGATCTGACCAGCAACTGCAAGGAAAAGAAGTCCACGCTACACTTCATCGGCCTGCTGTCCGACGGCAACGTGCACTCCAACATCAGCCACCTCATCGCCATGCTGAAGGAAGCCAAGAAGGAAGGCATTGCCTCCGTGCGCTGCCACATCCTGCTGGACGGCCGTGACGTGCCTGCCACTTCCGCTCTGGAATACGTACAGCAGCTGGAAGACGTGCTGGCTGAACTGAACGACGCTACCTTCGACGGCAAGATTGCTTCCGGCGGCGGCCGTATGCAGATCACCATGGACCGCTACCAGGCCAACTGGGAGATGGTCAAGCGCGGCTGGGATACCCATGTTCACGGCGAAGGCCGCCAGTTTGCCAGCGCCAAGGAAGCCGTTGAGACCTATCGTGCAGAGACCGGCGTGATCGACCAGGATCTGCCCGCTTTCGTTATTGCCAAGGATGGCGAGCCTGTGGGCAAGATCAAGGACGGCGACAGCGTCATCCTCTTCAACTTCCGCGGTGACCGTGCTCAGGAGCTGTCCATGGCTTTTGACGGCGACGAGACCTTCGATCATTTCGACCGCGGCGCGGTGCCCCAGGTGAAGTATGCCGGCATGCTGCAGTATGACGGCGACCTGTGCATCCCCAAGGCCTTCCTGGTGAATCCTCCGGAGATCCGCAACACCCTGACCGAGCTGCTGGTGCAGAACGGCATCAAGGAATACGCCGTTTCCGAGACCCAGAAGTACGGCCATGTGACCTATTTCTGGAACGGCAACCGTTCCGAGAAGTTCTCCGAGGAGCTGGAAGACTACGCCGAGGTTCCCTCTGACGTGCGTTCTTTCGATGAGTGCCCCTGGATGAAGGCCACGGAAGTGACCGACCTGGTCATCGAGGCCATCAAGAGCGGCAAGTATGGTTTCATCCGCTGCAACTACCCCAACGGCGACATGGTGGGTCACACCGGCAGCCTGCTGGCCACGGAGATCGCTGTGGAGTCCGTTGACCTGTGCCTGGCTCGCGTGAAGAAGGCCTGTGATGAATACGGCGCCATCCTGATCGTGACTGCCGACCACGGCAATGCCGACCAGATGCTGGAGAAGAACAAGAAGGGTGTTGTGGCCGTGCGTACTGCCCACAGCCTGAATCCCGTTCCCTTCATCGTGTACGACAAGGACGAGCGTCACGAGCTGAAGGAAGGCGGCCACTTCGGTCTGGCAAACGTTGCCGCTACCGTCGCCGGCCTGCTGGGCATCAAGCCCTTCGACTGCTGGGAAGAATCCATGCTGAAGTAATCCATACGTTATTTATGCGAGAGGAAAGAAACCGCTTTGAAAAGCGTTTTCTCTCCTCTCGCGCTCTCCTCTTTTCCCGAAACTTTCATCGGAAAGAGGAGTTTTTTTGCGGGAGGACTGCTTTTGTGTCAAAAGCCTCCTCCCACACCCACCTCGAAAACCACCAATGGACGATGTCTTTTAAGGGCATCGTCCATTTTTATATTACGGTGCAATTAAAAGAGAGTGCACCGCGAAGGGTCCATGGGCGACCGCAAAGCCCCTGGAATTTGGAGATTGACTCGCTTGTTCCTTACGACAAGCTCATCCCTTTGCAAAAGATTTCAAGCGAGCATCAAGGGGGGCTTTGCGGTCGCCCCCTTGACCCCTTCGCATGCATCTTTTTTTACGAGTGCACACCCTAACAAAAAGACGCAATCGTAAACTCCTTCATCGGAGAGGACTTGCGAAGGGTCCAGGGGCGACCGCAAAGCCCCTGG
>CAVBFK010000079.1:0-2504 GCA_963594395.1 Lachnospiraceae bacterium | reverse complement strand
GTCAGCACGGTATCATAGCCGTCTGCCAAGCGGCGGATAAAGCCGTCTGCATGGGCGGCCTTCGCGGCGGCGATGATTTCTTCACGGGTTGCGCCCGGCTTACCGTAGGCGATATTCTCTGCCACGGTGGCCTGCGTCAGCCACGTATCCTGAAGCACCATGCCGAAATGGGCGCGAAGATCATCCCGGGTCATATCCCGAATGTCCACACCGCCCAAGGTGATTCTGCCGCCGGTCACATCATAGAAACGCATCAGCAGATTAATCAGCGTGGTTTTGCCGCATCCCGTAGGACCGACGACGGCGATTCGCTGGCCGGGCTGCACGGTGAGGTTGAAATGCTCAATCAGAGGACGATCCGGCACGTACTGGAAGGAAACATCTTCAAAGGCGATGACGGATTTTTCCGGTGCCTTCTTCGGGGCTTCGCATTCCGTTTCGGTGGGCTCGTCCATCAGCTCCATCAAGCGGCGGGCAGATGCCATGGCGGTCTGCAACTGTGCCATAATGCCCGTCACTTCATTGAACGGCTTGGTGTACTGATTGGCGTAGCTCAGGAAGCAGGACAGCTGACCAACCGTCATGCTGCCGTTTACCGCGGCCAAAGCGCCGGTAATGCCCACCGCCGCATAAACAAGGCCATTCACAAAACGGGTCAGAGGGTTTGTGAAAGCCGGGTAAATCTGTGCCTTGTAGCCCCAGGTATACAGGCGGTCATTGATCTCCCCCAGCTTGTCCTCGCTCTCCTGCTCGTGACCGAAGAGTTTGACCAGCTTCTGGCCGGACACCATTTCCTCTACATGGCCACCCAACTCGCCTTGAATCTGACTCTGTTTGATGAAGGTTTTGTGCGTGCCACGGGCAATCAATGCGGCAATGATCATAGAAACAGGCGTCAGCGCCACCACAACCAGGGCAATCAGCGGGTGAATGGAAATCATGAAGCAAAGGGTGCCGATGATGGTTACCACGCCGGTGAACAGCTGGGTAAAGCCCTGCAGAAGGCCGTCGCTCACAGCATCCACATCGCTGACAACACGGTTGATGATATTGCCGTGGGCGGTGGTGTCGATAAAGCGCAGCGGCACACGAATCAGCTTGGAGAAAACGTTCACCCGCAAGTCGCTGACGGTTTTGTAGCTGACGGTATTGGTGCACATGCTCATGATCCACTGGAACACAGCGCCTACAGCAATGCAGATCAGCAGGATCAAGGCAGTGTGACCAACCGCCTCAAAGTTGACCTGGCCTTCGCCAACAATCTGGTCCACGGCATCGCCGATGAGCACCGGGCACAGAAGGCTCATGACCACATAGACAATGGCACAAACCAGTGCCAGCAAAAGATAGCCGGAATACGGCTTAACAAAGCGCATCAGACGCTTGAACACTTCGCTGTTTTTCATGCCTGTGCCTCCTGTGCGCTCATCTGAGAGTAGCAAATTTCCTGATACGTGGTGCAGTCCTTCAGCAACTGCTCATGCTTGCCGTCACCGACGATTTCACCCTCGTCCATGACCAAAATGCGGTCACACCGCTTGACGGTGGATACACGCTGGGAAACAATCAGCACCGTCGGCATGGGCGACATGCGATGAATGGCTTGCTGGAGCGCCGCATCGGTTGCATAGTCCAGAGCGCTGGAGGAGTCATCCAGGATGAGGATCTCAGGATGTCCCACCAAGGCGCGGGCAATGGTCAGACGCTGTTTCTGACCGCCGGAGAAATTAGCGCCGCCCTGAGAAACAGGAGCTTCCAGCCCCAAGGGCAGTTTCCGCACAAATTCCGCGGCCTGCGCCGTTTCCAGTGCTTCCCACAGCTGTTCGTCTGTAGCTTTCGGCATACGCCATTGCAGATTTTCACGGATGGTGCCGGAGAACAGCAAATTGCCCTGCGGTACCATGCCGATTTTCTGATGTAACTGCCACAAGGGGTAGTCCTTCACCTCGACGCCATCCACCAGCACCGTGCCCTGAGAGGCGTCATACAGTCTCGGGATCAATTGCACAAGGGTAGACTTGGAACTGCCAGTACCGCCGATAATGCCGACGCTTTCCCCTGCTTTGATGGTCAGATTGATGTCCTTCAGAGCCGCGGCCGCGCCTTCATAGTAGTTGAAGGACACGTTGCGGAAGTCAACGCAGGGAGCACCCTTCACGCAGGTCACCTGAGTGTTCTGCGCATCATCCACGCTGGGCTTGGTGTCGAAGACTTCGTTTACACGGGCGGCAGAAGCGGCGGCCTTGGTGAAAACCACCACCAGGTTAGCCACCACCACCAGTGCCAGCAGAATCTGATTCATGTAATTAACGAAAGCCACCACTTCGCCCTGGGTCATGTTGCCGGCATTCACGCGGACGCCACCGAACCACAGGATGACCACAATGCCAAGGTTCAAAATCAGAAAGCTGAAGGGCGCCAGAATGGCATTCAGCTTGCCGATGTGGATGGAGTTTTGGGCAAGGTCGTCGCAGGCGTCGTCAAAGCGCTTCTGTTCTGCATCC
>CAVBFK010000078.1:0-9030 GCA_963594395.1 Lachnospiraceae bacterium | reverse complement strand
CGGCTGCTGGAGTTGGGCGCCCCGGACATCATCGTTCGCAACGAGAAGCGCATGTTGCAGGAATCTGTGGACGCGCTGATCGATAACGGCCGCCGCGGACGTCCCGTGACCGGCCCCGGCAACCGTGCACTGAAGAGCCTGAGCGATCTGCTCCGCGGCAAGCAGGGACGTTTCCGTCAGAACCTGCTGGGCAAGCGCGTTGACTACTCCGGCCGTAGCGTTATCGTTGTCGGTCCTGAACTGAAGCTGTACCAGTGCGGTCTGCCGAAGGAAATGGCTCTGGAGCTGTTCAAGCCCTTCGTCATGGAGCGCCTGGTGGCCCTGAAGATTGCCCACAACGTAAAGAGCGCCAAGCGCGCCGTGGAAAAGGTTCGTCCCGAGGTGTGGGATATCCTGGAAGAGGTTATCCGTGAGCATCCCGTGCTGCTGAACCGTGCACCTACGCTGCACCGTCTGGGCATTCAGGCCTTCGAGCCCATCCTGGTGGAAGGCAAGGCCATTAAGCTGCATCCTCTGGCATGTACCGCTTTCAACGCCGACTTCGACGGCGACCAGATGGCTGTGCACGTTCCGCTGAGCATGGAAGCCCAGGCTGAAGCCCGCTTCCTGATGCTGGCTCACAACAACATTCTGAAGCCTCAGGACGGCAAGCCTGTTATCAGTCCTTCTCAGGACATGGTTATCGGCTGCTACTACCTGACCATCGTGAATGAAAACGGCAAGGGCGCAGGCCGCGTCTTCTGCAATCCTGAAGAAGCCGAGATGGCCTATGCACTGGGTCAGATTACCCTGCAGAGCCCCATCAAGGTTCGCATTGAGCGCGAGTTCAAGGGCGAGAAGGGTCAGAAGATCATCGACACCACCCTGGGCCGCCTGATCTTCAACAATGCACTGCCCCAGAACCTGGGCTTCAAGAAGCGCGAGTGCCTGGACGACATGTTCGAGCTGGAAGTCGACGAACTGGTTGGCAAGAAGCAGTTGAGCAACATCGTTGACATGTGCTTCCGCAGCCAGGGCGAACATCGCTGCGCACAGGTGCTGGACGCCATTAAGTCTCTGGGCTACAAGTACTCCACCGTGGGTGCTGTTACCGTGAGCGTGGCCGACATTAAGGTGCCTGACTGCAAGAAGACCATGCTGGAAGAGACCGACAAGCAGGTTGCCAGCGTGAACGCCATGTATCGCCGCGGTCTGCTGAGCGAAGACGAACGCTATGGCCGTGTTATCGATCTGTGGAACAACTGCACGCACAACCTGCGTGACCAGATTCTGCCGAGCCTGGACAAGTTCAATCCTATCCGCATGATGACCGACTCTGGTGCCCGTGGTTCTTCTGCCCAGGTTTCCCAGCTGGCTGGCATGCGTGGCTTGATGGCTTCTCCTTCCGGTAAAACCATTGAGTTGCCTATTCGTGCAAACTTCCGTGAAGGCCTGACCGTGTTGGAGTTCTTCCTGTCCTCCCACGGCAGCCGTAAGTCCCTGGCTGATACCGCTCTGCGTACCGCTGACTCTGGTTACCTGACCCGCCGTCTGGTAGACGTGAGCCAGGAAGTGGTTGTCCGTGAGGAAGACTGCTTCGAAGCCCGCGGCGAAAAGGTTCGCGGCATCACGGTGCAGGAGCTGATGAGCGGCAAGCAGTCCATCGAGTCTCTGGAAGATCGTCTCCGCGGCCGTACCGCTGCTGAGGACATCTGCGATCCCAAGACCGGCGAAGTGCTGGTGCACCTGAACGAGGCTATTGACCACGACAAGGCCAAGATGATCGTGAAGCACGGCGTGACCAAGGCTTTGGTTCGTTCTGTGCTGACCTGCCGCACCGAGAACGGCGTCTGCGCACGCTGCTACGGCCAGAACATGGCTCACGGCGGCAAGGTGGACATCGGCGAGGCTGTTGGTATCATCGCCGCACAGGCTATCGGCGAACCTGGCACGCAGCTGACCATGCGTACCTTCCACACCGGCGGTATCGCTTCCGGTGAAGACATCACGCAAGGTCTGCCCCGCGTTGAAGAACTGTTCGAAGCACGGAAGCCCAAGCGTGAGGCTATCCTGAGCGAGATCAGCGGTAAGGTCAGCCTGCAGGAATCCAAGAAGAAGCGCGAGTTGATCGTGACCAGCGAGGACGATGCCCGCGAAAAGAAGGCTTACCAGATCACCTACGGCAGCCGCCTGAAGGTGCAGGAAGGCGATCATGTGGAAGCCGGCGACGAGCTGATCGAAGGTTCTATCAACCCCCACGATCTGCTGCGCATCCTGGGCGTAAAGGCCGTGCAGGAATACCTGCTGAAGGAAGTTCTGAGCGTGTACCGCCTGCAGGGCGTGGCCGTGGCCGACAAGCACATCGAAATCATTGTGCGGCAGATGCTGCGCAAGGTTCGTGTGGAAGACAGCGGCGACACCGATCTTCTGCCCGGCTCCCTGGTGGATATCTTCCACTTCGAGCAGTCCAACCAGAAGACCATTATGGAAGGTGGCCGTCCTGCCATCGCCAAGCGTATCCTGCTGGGCATCACCAAGGCTTCTCTGGCAACGGAGAGCTTCATGAGCGCCGCCTCCTTCCAGGAGACCACTCGTGTGCTGACCGATGCTGCCATCAAGGGCAAGATCGATCCTCTGGTGGGTCTGAAGGAGAACGTTATCATCGGCAAGCTGATTCCTGCCGGTACCGGCATGAAGCGCTACAAGGATATCGAGGTTCGCGAGAACTTCTAATCCGCTTAATAAATCCACTTAATAAGGAACGAGGAAGCAATCCAAGCGGTTGCTCCCTCGTTTTTTGTATTCATCTGATCCGGTGTTACTTCTTATAAACACTAATGCGGTTCGTGATTTCCGAAAAAGAGTTTTTCATGCTGCGAACATCGCTTGCCGTGCTGGCCATGGTAAAGGCGTATCGGTCATCATTCTTGAAAACAAGCTTGTAGTGATTATTGGCACGGCGTGTTACCTCAAACCCGATCTCCCGCAAATCAGAGATGTCACTTTCCGTGATATTCTTATTACGGTACAGAATGGCCTTGAGCCGCTCGAAAATCTTTTTGCCTTCTCCGGTGATCTCATTCATGGCCAAGATGCCGTCCAGCAGTTCATCAGCGCGGGAACCTTCTGTACAATAGGAACGTTTTGCTTCCTGCAGGATCGAAATAATCAGATCACGCTGTTCATCCGTAAAGTATTCTTGAACCTCCGGAACCTGAATGCAGATGCCGCCCTCCGGCTTTTTCACCGACTGATAATTCTTTGCAGATAGGACTGCCAGTTTGGCTTCCTGTTCCTGCAGATCCCGCGTAAGTTGTTCGCACCGGGCTTGCAGGTCCTTATTCTCATCTTCGTAGAGCTTTGTTAATTCTTCGGTTTCCCGGTAGATTTCTTCCACACGCTTCTCGTTTTTCTGTTCATCATCCGAGCGCAGAACTTGGAGCTTGGTCTTGATGCGCTCCTCAATTTCCATCCGTCTGGCAGAGGCTTCAAACACCACACCGCCGAAGGGAACGATCTTGTGCTTTGAGTATCGATGCGCATCTTCAATAATGCGATTGCGCTGCGCTTCCCGAACCCCGACAGCAGCCTGGGAATCATAGCTGATCACACGGCAATTTCCGCCGAATCGCGCCGGCTCAATCCACACCATATCGCCGGGCTGCAGGCTTGGCTTGCCAATCTTCTCTTTGAAGTCAGCAAACCGCTTATCTGCAATCACGTACACCCGGCCATATCCGAAAGTGTGGTACGCCATATATTCAGCATCGTAGGGCAAAACCGCATCGCCGAATTCCAGCGTTTCAGGAACCAGGTCAATCTGACTCAAGCGAGCCATGAAAGACCCCGGCTGTCCGGTGAGGCCAAGATTCTTATCCAGCTTTTCAACAATCTCCTGCACATTTCGCTGTTCGGACGCATAGGTCAGCACAATCGTTGGCATAAAATTGTCTGCACTGGCGATCAGGGAAAACAGCTGTTTCATGGCTGCCGCTCCATTGACCACGTGCGCCTTGTTATACTTCAGCAGTTCCACCTGCCGAATCCGCAGTTTGCTTGTTTCAAACAGATTGCGCAGGAATCCCGGACGGTAGGCCTGCGTCACTTCTTCCGTTACATCAAGGGGATCCAACACATCAATGCGAATGCCGCATTCCACTTCATCACCGCGGCAATGCAGGCCAATTTCCGTTACAAAGGAGCGCCCGATAACCGCCTTTTTGTCATCGCGTTCCACATCAGGCTCTTTGATGCGCGCCGCCCAGATGCCGCGCTCCAGCAATGCGGTAATATCCAAGCTGAATCCGCCGCTAAAGTGATAGGAATGAATCTGTTCATCGGCTACCTTGGCAAAATTCTTGGCCGGCGGTGCCATCAGTTCTTCCGGAATGGATACACCGCCAATCTTTGTCCGCAGCCAATCCAGCACCGTGAGGATGATATAGTTCATGCACCGCTCGGCACTTTGTCCATCGTATTTCATGGTGGCGTAGAATTGATACCCAGGGTAGGTGCGCGTCTGCAAAAGGCTGAGAAGTCTGAATCCTGGCATAGGTCTTCTCCTTTCCGTGTCCCTGTACTTTTCCAACGTTTTATCATTTTCAACGAGCGCAACAAAATCATCCTTATTTTAGCATTCTTCCGGTCATCCGTAAAGCATCGGTATCATTTTGCTTTGTTCAGCAATTCACTAAACAAATTGCAAAAACTTTTTGTCATTTGCACAAAAAATTTATTTTGTGGCTGTTTGTTGTGAAAGTGTTGTCATGCAAGGGTTTGCGGGGAATTAACCTGTCTTTTTCCGTTCAGAAAGAGACTAAAAACAACAAATTTATGTTTGTTAACCCTTGACAAAAAACAGCTAAATCTATATAATGAACTTAACGATGTACGGTTTGGTGGAAATCGTACCAAATAAAGAGGAGGATTTCATCCATGAAAAAGATTCTCTCCATGATCATGGCCATTGCCATTCTGGCGACCATGGCGATCGTGCCCGCCTTCGCTGATGAAGAAAAGGCCGACGGCTGGAACAATGTGAATGCTGAAGGTTACACCTATCCGGACTACTCCGGCAAGACCCTGACCTTCATGTGGTGGGGCTCCGATACCCGCGCTAAGCTGACGACCCAGGTCATCGAGCTCTACGAAGAGAAGACCGGTATCAAGATTGACTACCAGTGGTATGACGGCACCACCTACTGGACTCAGTTCCAGGCCATGATGGCCGCCGGCACCCTGCCCGACGTGTTCCAGATGGGCAACAACTGGGCAACCTACTATGATACCATCGAGCCCCTGAATGCGTACATTGAAAGCGGCCTGATCGACACCACCAACATCAGCGCTGCTATGCTGGCCACCACCACCAACCAGGCAAACGGCGACATCACCGGTATCTCCAATGGTACCAACGCTCGCTGCTTCGCTTACAACCCCGCCATCTTCGATGAGTGCGGCGTTGCTTATCCCACCGACAACTGGACCTGGGATGACTTCGCAGCTGCTGCCCGCACCATCACCGAGAGGACCGGCAACCCCGCCATCACCACCCTGGAGTATCAGACCCTGATCTACTCCTACGTGTCTCAGTACACCGAGGGTGCTAACTTCTACACCATGGACGGCACCGGCTTCGGCTTCAACGGCGACACCACTTCCATCGCTAAGATCATGGATCTGCTGGTGACCCTGATGAAGGAAGGCGTCATCGGTGACTACGGCGTGCAGAACGAAATCGGCACCAACATCGAAGCTGACTGGATCGCTACCGGCGATGCTGCCATGATCATGCTGTCCTCCAACCAGTTCCAGGCTCTGAGCAACGTGGCTGCTGAGAACGGCATCTCCCTGAAGCTTGCTACCCTGCCCCGCGTGACCTCCGACGGCCCCAGCGGCATGCTGGTTCGTTCTTCTCAGCAGCTGAGCATCTATGCAAACTCTGAGCAGAAGGAAATCGCTGCTGACTTCATCAACTTCTTCGAGAACAGCATTGAAGCCAACGAGATCCTGCAGTGCGAGCGCGGCGTTTCCATCAACTCCGAAGTGCTGAACGACCTGATCGCTAAGAACCCCGACGACACCGTGAACAACGAGATCTACTCCATGATCAACCTGATCGGCTCCTTCCCGGATGCTGCTAACAACAGCCCCGCCGAGCCCACCGCTAACGAGGAAATCACCAACGTGCTGAAGCAGACTTACGTACAGGGCCTGTTCTACGGCAACTACGCCTCCGCTCAGGAAGCTGCAGATGCCTTCTGGGCAGAAGCTCAGGAAATCTGGGCCAAGTACGAGGCACAGTAATCACCTCTAGGTAACCAATGCGCCCTGAGGGCTCCCTTCAGGGCGCTCTTTTAAGGAAAACCGCTCCTCCGCGTGGGGTACATGCTTCACGCGGAGGAAACTCCCTTCCATCCTTCCCCGTATTCCTTTCCCGGTATTCCTGACAAGGAGATGATTGTTATGCAAAAGACTGCATCCCTGCCGAAGAAACATAAGGAGAAGTTCCTGTACCGTGACAACACGGTCGGATACATTTTCGCCGCTCCTTTCATCATCAGCTTCTGTCTGCTGACCATGGTTCCCATGTGTCTGAGCCTGTACTACTCTTTCTGCTCGTATAAAATCGGTTCCAGCCCCGAGTGGCTTGGACTGCAAAACTATATTAACCTGTTCACCAACGACAGCAACTTTATTAACTCCCTGCTGGTCACCTGCCAGTATGTTATCATCGGCGTGCCGCTGAAGTTGATCTTCGCCCTGCTGATCGCTGTACTGCTGACCAAGGACACCAAGGTGCAGGGCTTCTACCGCGCCGTGTACTACATTCCGTCCCTGATCGGCGGCTCTGTTGCCGTGGCTCTGGTGTGGAAGCAGCTGTTCGGCAGCCGCGGCCCCATCATCACCGCCTTGAAGGCCATGGGTGCTCCCGCTTCCTTCTCCTTCTTCGGTGACACGAGCTGGGCCTTCGTTCCCCTGGTGCTGTGCAATGCCTGGCAGTTCGGCTCTTCCATGCTGATCTTCGCCTCCGGCCTGAAGCAGATCCCCAAGGACTACTACGAAGCCGCTGAGATCGACGGTGCAGGCGTGCTCAAGCGCTTCTTCTCCATCACCCTGCCCTGCCTGAGCCCCATCATCCTGTTCAACCTGATCATGCAGCTGATTTCCGGCTTCATGACCTTCACCCAGGCACAGGTTATCACCAACGGCGGTCCTAACTACGCCACCAACTACATCGCCCTGAATATCTTCACCGAAGGCTTCACCTACTCCCGCATGGGCTATGCCTGCGCACAGAGCTGGGTCATGCTGTTGATCATGGCCGCGGTGACGGGCATCATCTTCAAGACGTCCTCTCACTGGACCTATTATGAAAACTAAGGAGGGATGACAAAATGAGAACGAGAAGAATCGTTAAGGATGTCATTTATCACATTTTCGTCATCGCCTTTGGTCTGGTCATGATCTACCCCGTGGTGTGGATGATCCTCTCCTCCTTCAAGGTGAAGAGCGAGATTCTGGGCGCCAACGCCACCTTCTGGCCGAAGCAGTGGATCCTGAGCAACTACCCTGATGGCTGGTACGGCGCCGGCAACCTGACTTTCGGCGTCTACTTCAAGAACTCCATCATCGTGTCCGTGTTCGGCATGATCGGCACGGTGATCTCCTCCGCCATGGTGGCCTATGCACTGGGTCGTGTGAACTTCAAGGGACGCAAGTTCTGGTTCACCGCCATGATCATGACCATGCTGCTGCCCGGCCAGGTGCTGATGATTCCTCAGTATATCATCTGGAACAGTGTCGGCGCTGTGGGCACCTTCATCCCGCTGCTGCTGCCCCGCTTCCTGGGCTGGCCCTTCTTCATCTACATGATGATGCAGTTTGTCCGCGGCCTGCCGAAGGAACTGGACGAAGCCGCTATGATCGATGGCTGCAACAAGTACACCATCTTCACCCGGATTATCGTTCCGCTGATGGGACCCTCCATCATCACCACCGTGGTGATTTCCTTCTACTGGATTTGGGACGACTACATGGGTCCCCTGCTCTACCTGACCAAGCCTGAACTGAAGACCGTTTCTCTGGCCATCAAGGGCTTCGCCGATTCTCAGGGCACCAACTTCGGTCCTATGTTCGCCATGTCCACCCTGTCGCTGATTCCCGTGTTCCTGCTGTTCCTGTTCTTCAACAGATACCTGATGGACGGCGTAACCGCTGGCAGTGTGAAGGGCTAACCGATTCACAAAACACTCTATGGGGAGCCGGTCATGAGATGCCGTGCTCCCCTTTTTTTCGGAGGAATTATGCGTCAATCAGCCAAAACCCCCTCGCCTGAGGAATTGGCGGAGATTCAAAAAAAGATTCGCGAAAGAGAATACCCGCCTCAGGATCTTTACCGCTACGAGCTTCACGAACCGGCAGAGAGCTTCCCGGACTGCTTCCTGCTGGGCACAGGCCGCATGGGACAGGCGGTCATGAGCCAGCCTGACAAAGAAAGAATTCTGCTGAGCCATGCCGAATTCTTTTCCGGTGACGGCAAGATGCCCCCGGCGGAGCCCGATGCCCCCGAGGCTTTCCAGGCCGCACGCACTGCCGCGCGGGAAGGCCGCTGGAGCGACATGTCCGCAAGCATTGAACGCTTCATGGGCAAGCGCGGCAATTACGGCACCAACCTGCCGGTGGGCACGTTGGAAATCGATCATCACTTCGATGATGAAGAAATCACCGCCTACTCGCGTCGGTTGGACATGAACAACAAGACGGTACGCTGTGAATTTCTCCATAACGGGAAGAAGCACGTCCGCGCCGCCTTTGTTTCTAGCCCGGATGATACGTTCTGCCTGGTTGAGGAAGACGAAGCCCCCATGCACGTAACCCTTCGCGTGACAGGCGAGCACATGACGTGCCAGGCGCATAAGCACAAGCTTTTCTTCACCACGCAAGCATTAGAGACCCTCCACAGCGACGGCACCTGCGGTGTGACCCTGCAGGGTGTTCTGCAGCTGACGATGAAGGACGGTCAATGCATGGCAAGCGGTGACACCCTGG
>CAVBFK010000077.1:0-7125 GCA_963594395.1 Lachnospiraceae bacterium | reverse complement strand
TTCGAGAAGAAGAATGCCGCTGTGCTGGGTCAGGGCATCTGCTTCAACAAGTTCACCGGTTCCCGCGGCAAGTCCGGCTCCAACGATGCCAACGCCGAATACATGGCACAGATCCGCGCCATTATGGACGGTGCTTCCGTGGCTTGGCAGACGGCTGAGCTGGGCAAGGTGGATGTCGGCGGCGGCGGAACCATCGCTTACATCTGCGCCAAGTATGGCATGAGCGTGATCGACAGCGGCATTGCCGTGCTGTCCATGCATGCCCCCTATGAAATCATCAGCAAGGCTGACCTGTACGAAGGCTACAAGTGCTACGTGGCCTTCCTGAAGGACGCCAAGTAAGATTTTCACCGCTTTTCCAATGGCTCTGCCGTGAATGAAAAAAGGAGAGATTGCTGTGATCGCACTGGCCTGTGACCATACCGGACTGGAACTGAAGGAAGAAATGAAGCATCTGCTGGACAGCATGGGACTGACGTACAAGGACTTCGGCACCTATGACCACACCAGCTGTGACTATCCCGTTTATGGTTACCGCGCCGCCAAGGCCGTTGTCAGCGGCGAATGCGACCGCGGCATTCTGATCTGCGGCACGGGCATCGGCATCGGCATTGCCGCCAGCAAGGTGAAGGGTACCCGCGTGTGCACCTGTTCCGACGTGTACTCTGCTGAGCTGAGCAAGCGCCACAACAACAGCAACATTCTGACCATGGGTGCCCGCGTGGTGGGCGTTGACCTGGCCAAGATGATCGCCACCCACTGGTTGACGGCCGAGTTTGAAGGCGGCCGCCACCAGCGCCGTGTGGATCTGCTCACCGCCATTGAGGAAGGGAAAGAACTGTAATCCCGTAATATAATGAAGCGAGCTCTCAGGCTTTTCAGCGTTGAGAGCTCGCTTTTTTCATTTCTTTTCAAGTCAAACCGCCTGCCGGGCTTCTCATCCGACAGGCGGTTCATTTTTTAGGTTGCGTTGGCCAACATCAGCTTCAGCCGATTTTCCTGATTCACTCGGCTGGCGCCGGAATCATAGTCAATGGCAACAATATTCACGTTGGGGTACTTTTCTTTAATGGGTTTCATCATGCCTTTGCCGCAGATGTGGTTAGGCAGGCATCCGAAGGGCTGGGTGCAAACAATGTTGGTGCATCCCGAATGGGCAAGCTCCATCATCTCAGCCGTCAAGAGCCAGCCCTCGCCCATCTTCACCGCAGGAGAAATGAACTCTTCTGCCATGGGCGGCACCTGCTCGAAGGGCGTCCACGGGCGGAACACTCCTTGTTCCTTGACCATGGCAATGATATCATTCTTCTTGCCGCACAGGTAGCGCCACGCCAGATGAATAATGGGCTGCAGGAGCACCTTTCGGTGGTAGACCCGATACTCCACAATGTTGTTGTACACCATGTACAGCACAAAGTCCAGTAGACCAGGCATGGTCACTTCCGCGCCTTCCGATACAAGGAAGTCCTCCAGGTGGTTATTGGCCAGCGGCGAATATTTCACGAAAATTTCGCCCACAACGCCCACCTGCACGGCCTTCCGCTGTTCGCGGGGGATGGCTGCAAACTCCTTCAGGATTTCGCCGTAGAGTTGCTTCACGTGGCTGTAGCGAATCTTTGCATTACTGCCAAGCTCCTTGCCCAAGCGCTCCGTCCACTTGCGGCAGAGCTGTTCAGTGTCCCCCGCATGAGTCTCGTAAGGGACCACCTGCCCCTTCAGGCTCATGAGCAGATCGCCAAAGAGCACGGCATAGGCCAGGCCATGCAGGAAAGGCAGGGTCAACTTGAATCCGGGGTGCTTTTCCAATCCGGCAAAGCTGAAGGAAATCACAGGCACAAAGCCCAATCCGGCACGTTCCAGTGCCTTGCGGATCAAGGAGATATAGTTGCTGGCACGGCATCCGCCGCCGGTTTGGAACATGATGAGTGCCACCTTGTGCACATCATATTTGCCGGAAAGCAGGGCATCCAAGAACTGTCCGATAACGCACACAGCAGGATAGCAGGCATCATTGTGGGTGTACTTCAATCCCGTTTCCACAATGTTGGTTCCGCTGGTTTCCAATAGTTCCATGTTGTAGCCGTAGGTCTTGGCCACCTGAATTACCAGCTGGAAATGCATGGGCAGCATGTTGGGCACAAGAATCGTGTAATCTTTCTTCATCTCCTCCGTAAAGGGGATGTACGCGTTATTATGCATGATGCTCCGCCTCCTCCAGTGCGCCCAGCAAACTGCGGAGACGAATCCGCACTGCGCCCAGGTTGGTAATTTCATCGATTTTCAGCTGGGTATAATGCTTGCCCGCCTTTTCCATAATAGCGCGGACTTCATCCGTGGTGATGGCATCAATGCCACAGCCGAAGGACACCAGCTGAACCAGCTCCACATCCTTGTTGGCCGCCGCAAAGGCCGCCGCGCGGTACAGACGGGAATGGAACGTCCACTGATCCAGCACGTTCACCTTCTGCACCGGCGCCAATTCTGCTACGCTGTCCTCAGTCACAACAGCAAAACCCAGGTTGCCCGCCAATTTATCAATGCCGTGGCCGATTTCCGGGTCAATGTGATACGGCCGTCCAGCCAGTACCATAATGCGCTTGCCGGCCTTGCGGGCTTCGTCGATCACCCGCTTGCCTTCCGCCTGCACCGCCGCATGATAGGCCTTGTAGGCTTTCAGACCTTTTTCTGCCGCACGGCGCACTTCCCGCTTGGTCAGCGTGCTGTCCAGCTTTTGCAGGCAAGGATACAGCCCCCGCATGATGCTCTTGGCATCATCCAAACGCACATAAGGATTCAGAAATTCCGCATGCTGCAGCTGGGGCATGTTGCTCTTCAGCACTTCGCCGTAATAGGCCACCACAGGGCAATTGAAGTGATTATCCCCTGCGTGCTCATCCACGTTATAAGTCAGTGCCGGGTAGAAGATATTGGAGATGCCTTCTTCCAGCAAGGTCAACACATGGCCATGCATAATTTTGGCCGGATAGCACACCGTATCTGAAGGGATGGTCAGCTGACCCTTTTCATAGGTCTTGCGGGTCGACAGGCCGGACAGATGCACCTCAAAGCCCAGCTCCGTCAGCATGGTGTACCACAGCGGCGCCAGCTCGTACATGCTCAGAGCCAGCGGCAGACCGATCTTGCCTCGCTTGCCCTCCACAGGCTTCAGGGAGGTGAAATAGTTCCGCTTGAACAGCTGGACATTCGGCAATTCTTCCGTCTGCTTCAGTCCTGCTCCCTTGGCACACTGATTGCCGGAAATATATTTTTCCGAGGTGCCGAAACGGTTCACCGTCAGATGGCAATGGTTGGTGCATCCGCCGCACACGGCCGCGGTGGCAGTGTGGGTGAACTGCTCCAGCTCCTGCAGGGTCAGCAGTCGGCTTTCCTGATAGCGCATGGCGTACAGAGCCGCGCCGTAAGCACCCATCAGGCCTGCAATGCTGGGACGGATCACCTCTGCCCCCAGCTCCATTTCAAAGGCGCGGAGCACAGCATCATTGTAGAAGGTGCCGCCTTGCACCACAATATGCTCGCCCAGTTCCTTGGGGCTGGAAGCACGAATCACTTTGTAGATGGCATTCTTCACCACGCTGACAGACAGGCCGGCAGAAATATCCTCCACCGAGGCGCCGTCTTTCTGCGCCTGCTTCACAGAGGAATTCATAAACACGGTACAGCGTGAACCCAGATTCACCGGAGCGGCGCTGAACAAGCCCATCTTCGCAAAATCTGCCACTGCGTACCCGGCGCTTCTGGCAAAGGTTTCGATGAAAGAACCGCAACCGGAAGAGCATGCTTCATTGAGCATGATGCTGTCGATGGCGCCGTTGCGGATGCGGAAGCACTTGATATCCTGTCCGCCGATGTCCAGAATAAAATCCACATCCGGGCGGAAATGCCGTGCCGCCATGTAGTGCGCCATGGTTTCTACAAGGCCTGTATCCACGTGGAAAGCGTGACAGATCAGCTCTTCGCCGTAGCCGGTCACCGCACTGCCGCACATTTGCACCCTCTCGCCGCACAGGCCGCGGAGCTTCAATAGCTGTTCCCGTACCAGTGCCACCGGGTTGCCCAAATTGGAGGAATAGTAGGAATACAGGATGCTCTTGTCTTCGCCGATCAGCGTCAGTTTGGTGGTGGTGCTTCCGCAGTCAATGCCCAGCCAAGCCTTGCCGCTGTATTCCGCCAGAGGCTTTTCTTCCACCGTTGCTTCATTATGGCGGCGACTGAAGGCCAGATATTCTTCGGTATTCTTAAACAGCGGCGGCAGACGGTTGGCACCGTTTTCCTTGCCGCCAGTGCTCTTCTCCATTTTGGAAAGCAACGTCTGGCAATCGATGGGTTCTGTTTTTTGGGACAGCATAGCCGCGCCCAAGGCCACGGTAAAGCGATCATATTCCGGGAACACGGCCGTCTGCTCATCCAGCTTCAAGGTTTCCGTGAAACGCTTGCGCAGACCCTTGCAATAATGCAGAGGACCGCCAAGGAACATCACCTTGCCCTTGATTTCACGTCCCTGAATCAAACCTGTAATGGTCTGATTCACCACAGCCTGATAAATGCTTGCCGCCACATCGCTCTTGTTGGCGCCCTGGTTCAGCAGGGGCTGGATATCCGTTTTGGCAAACACACCGCAACGGGACGCGATGGGATAAATGCGGTCGGCATGCAGGCTGATTTCATCCATTTCCGAAACGGACATGTTCAGCAGCACGGCCATTTGGTCAATAAAAGCGCCCGTGCCACCGGCGCAGGTGCCGTTCATTCGCTCATCTACACCGCCCTGGAAAAAGATGACCTTGGCATCTTCGCCGCCAAGCTCAATCACCACGCCGGTATCCGGTGCGAGAGCGCGCACGCAGGCCGCCGTTGCATAAACTTCCTGGGCAAAAAAGATTTCCGCGCCCTGTGCCACGCCTAGGCCGGCCGAGCCGGAAATTGCTACCGTAAAGGGCTTTTCACTCAACAAAGACGCCATGTCGTGCAGCATATTCATCAGCGTTTCGCGGATGCGGGAAAAATGCCGCTCATAGCGTTCAAAAATCGTTTGGCCGTTTTCAACCAGCACCAGTTTGGCAGTGGTGGAGCCAATGTCAATCCCCAGGGAACGAATCTGTTTCTCCATGGTAACCTACTCCTTACTTTTTTCTTTTTCGGCCTTTCCCTGCAAATTCCTTCTCACAGAATACAAAATTTGTCCCTATAAATAGGAAAGATTCATACGAAACGTTCTTTTCATTGCAGCGTGCATCATATTTCCCGCCGTATTTGCTTTTTCCTCTTGCTGTGCTATAATGAGGCTGTATGTATGTCCCATGATTTGCTTTGAGGAGGATCATCCATGCATATTCTCGTAGTGGGCGACGGCAAGGTCGGACATTCTCTGGCCGAGCATCTGGCTCAAGAAGATCATGATATCACCATCCTGGATACAGACGAAGAAGTGCTCCAGCGGTGCGAAGATGAGCTGGATGTGCTGTGCATCCGCGGCAACGGTGCCAACGCCAAGACCCTGCTGGACGCAGGCGTTGAGAAGACCGATATCCTGATTTCCGCCACAGCCAGTGATGAAACGAACATGCTTTGCTGCCTGATCGCCAAGCGGCTGGGTGCCAAGTACACCATTGCCCGCATCCGCGACCCGGAATATAACGAAAGTCTGATGCTGCTTCAGCACGAGTTGGGCATCGACATGGCCATTAACCCTGAGCGCGCCACGGCCCTTGAAATCAGCCGGCTGCTGCGCTTCCCCTTCGCCAGCAACATCGAGTCCTTCGCCAAGGGCCGTGTGGAAATGGTGGAGTTCCGTGCCCAGGAGCATGATCCTGTGGTAGGCGTTCCCCTGAAGGATTTGGCGCACAAGCTCCACAACATTCCCCGTGTCCTGTACGCCGCCATCGAGCGTGATACGGTCGTCACCATCCCCAATGGTGATTTCGTCATTCAGCCCGGCGACCGCGTGCATGTGGCAGGCGACATGGTTACCATTACGGATTACTTCCGCTTCCTTGGCCGCAACACCCGTCAGCTGAAGAACGTGATGCTCCTTGGCGGTGGACGCATCAGCTATTATCTTTCTAAGATGATTGTTCCCGTAGGCGCTCACGTTTCGCTGGTGGAGATCAATCATGCCAAGGCCGAGCGGCTCAGCGAGATTCTGCCGGATGTCAACATTATCTACGGTGACGGCACGGATCAAAATCTGCTGGAGCAGGAAGGCTTACAGCAGATGGACGCCTTTGTTGCCCTCACCGACCGCGACGAAGAGAACCTGATGACCGGCCTGTTCGCCGTGCGTCAAGGCGTGCCGAAGGTCATTGTGAAGAACAACCGTGTCGCTTATGCTGACATCATCAGTTCCATGGGGTTAGACAGCATTGTCAGCCCCAAGGCCATCACCTGTTCCAATATTCTGCGCTACGTCCGTGCCCGTGAAAACGTGGAAGGTGCCAAGGTCGAAAAGCTGTACCGCCTGATGCACGGCCGTGCAGAGGCCATTGAGTTCACCGCCCGGGGAACCGATCCCTACATCGGCATTCCGCTGAAGGATCTGCATGTGCGCAAGAACACACTGGTCGCAGTGATTGTCCGCCATGGCAAGGTCATTGTTCCTTTCGGTAATGACCATATTGAAGATGGTGACAGTGTGGTCATCATGGCCTGTGAAGGCGGCATCAGCGACCTGAACGAGGTAATCCGCAAATGAACAAGCGGCTTGTCATTCGCCTGTTGGGCGCTATTCTGCTGATTGAAGCAGCCTGTATGATTCCATCGCTGATCATCGCCCTGTTCCATCAGGACGGCGATGCCGCGGCCTTTGTCATTACCATGGCCATCATGGTTGTGCTTGGGCTTCCCATGCGTTCTCTTTCCAAGCCGGAACACCGTGACCTTCGCGCCCGAGAAGGTTTCCTGATTGTGGCGCTGGCCTGGATCCTTCTGAGTGTCTTCGGTGCCTTGCCCTACGTGTTTGGCGGCATGATTCCCAACTTTGCCGATGCGCTTTTTGAGTCCGTATCCGGCTTTACCACCACAGGTGCCACCATCCTTACCAGCTTTGATCATCTACCCCACGGGCTGATGTTCTGGCGCGCCGTTACCCACTGGATCGGCGGCATGGGC
>CAVBFK010000076.1:0-2068 GCA_963594395.1 Lachnospiraceae bacterium | reverse complement strand
ATCGCATTATTCATTGCAAAGCCTTCCGCCGGCTGAAATTCAAAACGCAGGTGTTCCTCGCCCCGGAAGGTGACCACTACCGCACCCGATTAACCCACACTTTGGAGGTGGCGCAGGTTGCCCGCACCATTGCCAGAGCATTGCGGCTTAATGAAGACCTGACCGAGGCCATTGCCTTGGGGCATGATCTGGGTCACACGCCCTTCGGCCACATTGGTGAACGTTCGCTGGATGAGCTTCTACCCGAAGGTTTCCGCCACAACGAGCAGAGCAAGCGTGTGGTCGAAGTGCTGGAAAACGACGGCAACGGCCTGAACCTGACGTGGGAGGTTCGGGATGGCATCCTCTGCCATAGCGGCAAGCAGTTTCCGTCATCTTTGGAAGGACAGTGCGTCCGCCGGGCAGACCGCATTGCTTATCTGAACCATGACCTGGACGATGCCCTTCGAGGCGGCATCCTTCAGCCTTATGAATTGCCGGCCGATTGCCTGCGGGTGCTGGGTAAAACCCACGGAGAAAGAATTAACACCATGATCCTGGATGTTGTGGAAAACAGCAAGGATCAGCCCATGCTGTCCATGAGTCCGCTGGTACAGGAGGCCATGGATGGCTTGCGCGAGTTTATGTTTGAACGTGTCTATCGGGATGAGTGGCGCGCTAAGGAAGAAGCAAAATGCGATCATGTGATGAAAGAGCTCTTTGCGTACTACAGCCAGCATGCCAGCGAGATGCCCGAGGAGTTTGTGCTGATCGGTTATAAGGATGGCATGGATCGCGCCGTGGCAGATTATCTGAGCTGCATGACGGATCGGTTCGCCATCCGCACCTATGAACGGCTGTTCATTCCCACCGGATTTTCAACGGGAACGTGATGAAATAGAAGCAGGCAGATGGACGTGTTTTTTGTGCGCGAAAATCGGTGCTCTGCGGTGGAATTTTACTGAAAAAGCAGGAAAAACACCGACTTTGGCGAAAGAATAGGACAGGTGAAGCAAAGATGGCATCACGCTTTCCCGCCGCGTGGCTGGATGAACTCAGAGCACGGGCGGATATTGTGCAGGTGATCTCCGGCTATGTGCAGCTGAAGAAGAACGGCCACCGCTATTGGGGCTTGTGCCCTTTCCATGGGGAGAAGACGGCTTCCTTCTCGGTCGACCCGGAGCAGCAGCTTTACTACTGCTTTGGATGCAAGGCCGGCGGCAGCGTCATTCAGTTCATCATGGAGATTGAGCGGCTGTCGTTCCCAGAGGCGGTGCGCTTCCTGGCAGATCAGCTGCATATGCCCCTGCCGCAGATGGAGAATGACCCTGACTGGCAGCGGAAACGCGACCAGCGTGACCGCTTGCTGGAAGCCAACCGGGAAGCGGCGCGGATTTTCCATCAAACGCTTTACACCAAGGACGGCGAGGCAAGCCTGCAGTACCTGAAGAAACGCGGACTGACGGACAGTGTGATCCGTAAGTTCGGTTTGGGTGCCGCGCCGGATCAATGGGACTTTATGACCCAGCAACTGCTTCAGAAGGGGTACACCCTGGATGAATTGCGGCAGGTGGGCCTTACCGTGGTCAAGGAAGCTGAAACCTTGCCGGATGGAACGAAGCGCCCCAAGCGTGCCTTTGATATGTTCCGAAATCGGGCCATGTTTCCCATCATTGACCAGTACGGCAACGTGCTTGCCTTCGGCGGACGAATCCTGGGCGAGGGTCAGCCCAAGTATCTGAACACCTCTGATACGCCGGTGTTCAACAAGCGCTTAGGCGTTTATGCGGCCAACCTTCTGCGGAAGGAGCGTCACCTAGAGCGCGTGGTGCTGGTGGAAGGCTACATGGACGTGGTGTCGCTGACACAGTTCGGCGTCACAGGCGTTTGTGCAACCCTGGGCACGGCACTGACCAACGAGCAGGCCAAACTGCTGAAGCGCTTTGCACCGAAAGTCTACCTGAGCTACGATGGCGACAGTGCCGGACAGCATGCCATCCTTCGCGGCTTGGACATTCTGGAAACAGAAGGAATTCCGGCAAAGGTGCTGGATTTCCCTGACGGCTTGGACCCGGATGAGTTTATCCGC
>CAVBFK010000075.1:0-11054 GCA_963594395.1 Lachnospiraceae bacterium | reverse complement strand
GGAGAACTGAATATGGAGCGGGGGATGGGACAATGAAATCGGTCAAGGAAGCATTTCAAAAAGTTGCAACATGGGTGAAAATGGAAAATCGGGGGGGGAGAATCACACCCCGCGGCATAAAGGTTGCCGTGCTGATTGTGGTTGCACTGGTTTCACTGCTGTTTAGCGGGAAAATGTCATCTGTTTCGACCTATAGCCATACGATTGAAACGCTAGAGAGCAGAAGAGCACCGTTACAACCTTGCTTGCCTCTGCTACTTCGGCTTCGGCAGTTATTTCAATGCTTCCTGATGATGCAGGTACGCCCATTGCTGATGAATTGGCAGAATTAAGCGGATATTTCTTGGCCATCCTTGGTGTTCTGTACACACAGAAATATTTACTTACGGTCATAGGATTTGTTGTCTTTACATTTATCATACCACTGTGCGCAATGCTCAAGGCATACAATACGTTGCATCCGGAAGCGGATGGAGCACGGCAGATTGCTAAACGTATGCTTGCCCTTGGACTAGTCCTTTTCGCCGTTACTCCTGCCAGCACTGCAATCTGCAGAGAAGTGAAAAAAACATACCAGTATTCTATTCAAGAAACGGTTGATATGGTAAACGAAATGGAAGAAGCGTCAGAAACAACAGAAGAAGACGGCAAATCCATTTGGGATAAGATATCGGAAGCTGCTAGTAGCGTGATTAATGGTGTTTCAAACAGCATTGATTGGGTTAAGACAGTTCTGAACCGCTTTGTCGAGGCGATTGCTGTTGAATTGGTAACATCCTGTGTGATCCCCATCCTGGTACTGCTGTGCATGCTTGGCGCCATGAAGCTGATTCTGGGCGTCGAGGTGAACTTCCGCCGCCTGGGTAGTGTCATGAGGAGAAACGTTCCTGCAGGAAAGACGGAAGTGCTGGGAGAAAAGTAACCGGCGGTTCACCCTTATAAAAATTCATTTTGACGCATAGCATACATCCCTGCAAAGCTGAACGCTCATGGCCTCTGCGTGCCAAACGATCGCTTGCAGGGATGTATTTTTGCGCCGGCAATGGCGAAAAGAAATTGCCTCTTGCATTTGCGGGGATGATGCTTTACAATGCTGCCGGGAACGTGATGGAGAGGAGGCAAGGCACATGGCGAAGGATCGAACGGTGGAAGAGTTTCTGATGCATTTGCCTGCCCTTGCAGAATCTCATCGGGAAGCCTTGCAGGATTTTGATAAACTCATCCGGCTGAACTGGGGATCTCACACGGCGTTCATTCATCTGAATCACGGCAACGTAACCCTCATGAAATCTTGCGAGGAGTACCCTGCCTGCATCATCCACACGGATGAAAAAATGGCGAGGAATCTGGCCAAGCAAAAGGTCAGCCCCATGGAGGCGCTGCTTTTCGGAAATGTTCGGGTAGACGGTGACGTAAAGTTCTTGCTGTCCTTGTTCGGCCGACTATAAGTGAACAACTGCACCATTTGGCAAAACAATGACCGTATCCAACATGATGCATAAATGAACCATAAAAGTGCATGAAAAATACAAAATTCACTCTTGACGCACGTGCTTTCAAAGCGTATGATTGGTTGCAAGAATCTCCTGCAGATGCAGTGATTCTTGCATCTATTTCTTTTAGGAGGTATAACCATGAAGTTCCGCAAATTGGTTGCCGCAGGTTTGGCTCTTGCGATGACGATGAGCATGACTGCTTTCGCATCTGCTGAGGAAACGATTAAGATTGGCATGAGCGGCCCCTTGACCGGTGGCGCTGCCGTTTATGGTCTGGCTGTTCAGCACGGTGCACAGATTGCTATTGACGAGATCAACGCTCTGGGCGGTCAGCAGTACGAACTGCTGGCTGAAGACGATGAGAACGATGCCGAGAAGGGCGTGAACGCCTTCAACACCCTGCTGGACCAGGGCATGCAGATGATGCTGGGCACCGTGACCACCACCCCCTGCATCGCTGTTTCTGCTGAAGCTTACAGCGAGCGCGTGTTCATGCTGACCCCCTCTGCTTCCTCTACCAAGGTTATCGAGGGCAAGGACAACATGTATCAGGTGTGCTTCACCGACCCTGCTCAGGGCTCCGCTTCCGCACAGTACATTGTGGATAACAACCTGGCTACCAAGGTTGGCATCATCTACAACAGCGGCTCTGACTACTCCACCGGCATCACCCAGACCTTCGAAGAGAAGGCTGCTGAGCTGGGCCTGGAAGTCGTCGCTAAGCAGGCTTTCACCTCTGACGACAACACCGACTACTCCGTGCAGGTTGCTGCTATGAAGGATGCCGGCGCTGAGCTGGTGTTCCTGCCCATCTACTACACCCCCGCTTCTCAGATCCTGAAGCAGGCCAACGCCATCGGCTATGACACCACCTTCTTCGGTGTGGACGGCATGGACGGCATCCTGAGCCTGGAAGGCTTTGACACCTCTCTGGCTGAGGGCGTTATGCTGCTGACTCCCTTCTCTGCTGACGCTGCGGACGAGAAGACCCAGAAATTCGTGAGCACTTATCAGGATCTGTACGGCGAAGTGCCGAACCAGTTCGCTGCTGATGCTTATGACGGCATCTACGCTCTGTACACCGCTTGCGAAAAGGCTGGCATCACCGCTGAGACCTCTTACGCTGACGCTTGCGACATGCTGATCGCTGCTTTCCAGGAGATCACCGTGGAAGGCCTGACCGGCACCATGACCTGGGCCGCTACCGGCGAAGTCACCAAGACTCCTATGGCTGTCGTTATTGAGAACGGCGTGTACGTTAGCGCAACCACCAAGTAAGCCTAAGCGCTCAGCAAAGTGTTGAATCACTTTCAAGCCGCCTGTCCTGCCGATGCAATACTCGGCAGGACAGGTGGAAGTACACACCGCATGGCATAAGGTAACCGGCATAAGGCACGTCCAACGTGGGGCGCTTTATGCTGATTACCTTATGCCCACTTTTGGACAAAGGAAACTTACGAGATAGGAGAGGGTGCGGCACATGATTACCTTCCTTTCCCACTTGGTCAATGGACTGAGCCTGGGCAGCGTCTATGCCATCATTGCTTTGGGATATTCCATGGTGTATGGCATTGCTAAAATGCTGAACTTCGCCCATGGTGATGTCATCATGGTCGGTGGCTACATTTGCTTCTGCGCTACGCAGTATTGGGGCATGTCTCCTCTGCTGGGTGTACTGTTGTCCATCGTGGTTTGCACGGTATTGGGCATTCTTATTGAAGGATTGGCCTACAAGCCCCTCCGTCAGGCAACGTCCCTGGCTGTATTGATTACGGCTATCGGCGTCAGCTATTTCCTGCAGAACATGGCACAGATCATCTGGGGCGCAAACCCCAAGAGCTTCCCTTCTGTGCTGTCCATTCCTTCCATCGTCCTGTTTGACGGACAGCTGGTGATTTCCGGCGAAACCATGGTGACGGTGCTTGCCAATATCGTGATCATGGTGGGCCTGACCCTGTTCACCAACAAGACGAAGATGGGCAAGGCTATGCGCGTGGTGTCTGAGGATCGCGGCGCCGCAGAGCTCATGGGCATCAATGTGAACTTCACGATCTCCCTGACCTTTGCCATCGGCAGCGCACTGGCTGCCATCGCCGGCGTTCTGCTGTGCTCTTCTTATCCTGTTCTGCAGCCCACCACTGGTTCCATGCCCGGCATCAAGGCCTTCACGGCTGCTGTGTTTGGCGGCATCGGTTCCATCCCCGGCGCCCTCATCGGCGGCCTGCTGTTGGGCGTCATCGAAATTCTGGGCAAAGCTTACGTCTCTACTGAGCTGAGCGACGCACTGGTATTTGCCGTGCTGATCGTTGTGCTGCTGGTGAAGCCGACCGGCCTGCTGGGCAAGGCGGTTCATGAGAAAGTGTGAGGTGTGCGGCATGAAACAGAGCAAGAAAAGATTCCTCAACAATCTCATTACCTACGGCATGGTGGTGATCGCCTTCATCATCTGTCAGGTGATGATCCAGAATGGCAACATGACCCGTTCCTTCAAGGGACAGTTGGTGCCTATCTGCGTGTACATTGTTATGGCCGTGTCCCTGAACCTGACGGTTGGTATTTCCGGTGAGCTGAGCCTTGGCCATGCAGGCTTCATGAGCATCGGCGCATTCTCCGGCATTGTGGCTTCCACCTGGCTGCTCAATTCCTTTAACATGGAGAATGAAGTCGTTCGTCTGCTCCTTTCCATGATCTTCGGCGGATGCATCGCCGGCATTGCGGGTGTGCTCATTGGCATCCCTGTGCTCCGCCTGCGCGGTGACTATCTGGCCATCGTGACCTTGGCCTTCGGCGAAATTATCCGCAATGTGCTGAACTGCCTGTACTTCTCTGTAGACGGCAAGCGCATCTACGTGTCCTTCAATGATCCTGATCTGCCCGGCAAGATCTTCGTGAACGGCCCTGCAGGTGCAACGGGCATCACGAAGATTGCTACCTTCGGCATGGGCTTTGCCCTGGTGCTCTTCACCCTGTTTGTGGTGCTGAACCTGATCAACAGCCGCACGGGCCGTGCCATCATGGCTACCCGAGATAACCGCATTGCCGCCGAGTCTGTGGGCATTGCCGTTACCAAGTACAAGATGATCGCCTTCGTGGTGTCTGCAGTGCTGGCTGGTATGGCCGGTGCCCTGTACGGCTTGAACGCTTCCACTACCGTGGCCAGCAAGTTCAAGTTTGATACCTCTATCCTGGTGCTGGTGTTCGTGGTGCTGGGCGGCATCGGCAACATCCGCGGTTCTGTGATTGCAGCTGCGCTGCTGACCGTTCTGCCCGAGTTGCTCCGTGCCTTTGCTGACTACCGCATGCTGGTGTATGCCATCGTGCTGATTCTGGTCATGCTGGCAACCAACAATCCCTTCCTGAAGAATTTGGTCAGCGGCATTTTCCACAAGGAAAAGCAGGAGAAGAAGGAGGGCGAAGCGGCATGAATCCGATCAAGCGTAATGCAAATACGAAGATGGTTCCTGTCCCCAGTGAATCCATCGTTCCTGAGCGTGACCTTGGCAAGACGCCTGTGCTGGAAGCCCGTCATTTGGGCATTGAGTTCGGCGGATTGAAGGCTGTGGATGATTTCAATCTAACCATCGGTAAGACCGAGATTGCCGGCTTGATTGGCCCGAACGGCGCCGGCAAGACCACCGTGTTTAATCTGCTGACCAAGGTGTACCAGCCGACCACGGGCACGGTGCTGATTAACGGCCGCGACACTGCCGGCATGAATACCGTGCAGGCCAACAAGCTGGGCATTGCCCGTACGTTCCAGAATATCCGCCTGTTCAGCCAGATGTCTGTGGAAGACAACGTCCGCATCGGTCTGCACAATCAGGTGAAGTACGGCATGTTCACCGGCATCTTCCGTCTGCCCCAGTTCTGGAAGCAGGAACGGTTGCAGCACGAGAAGGCACTGGATCTGCTGAGCATCTTTGATATGCAGGACATGGCCGAAGTAAAGGCAGGCTCCCTGCCCTATGGTGCACAGCGCCGCCTGGAGATTGTGCGTGCACTGGCTACGAATCCCTCTCTGCTGTTGCTGGATGAGCCCGCCGCAGGCATGAACCCCCATGAAACGGAAGAGCTGATGGACAACATCATCAAGATCCGCGATAAGTTCCAGATCGCCGTGATGCTGATTGAGCACGACATGAATCTGGTCATGGGCATCTGCGAAGGCATTTGCGTGCTGAACTACGGCAAGGTCATTGCCAAGGGCACGGCCGCGGAGATTCAGCAGAACCCTGTGGTGATTGAGGCCTATCTGGGCAAGCGGAAGGAGGAAGCCTGATGAGCGAGAACCGTAAGCCTCTGCTGAAGGTTGACAACATCCACGTGTATTACGGCGCCATCCACGCCATCAAGGGTGTAAGCTTTGAAGTGTATGAAGGCGAAGTGGTAACGCTGATCGGTGCCAACGGCGCCGGCAAGTCTACCACCCTGAACACGGTGGCCGGTTTGCTCCATCCCCGTACGGGCTCCATTACCTTCGACGGTCAGAACCTGCTGAGCATGCCCTGCCACAAGGTCGTGTCTCACGGCATCGCCCTCTGCCCGGAAGGCCGCCGTATTTTCCAGCAGATGACCGTTCGCGAGAATCTGGAGATGGGCGGTTTCACCCGTCCCGCCAATGAAATTGACGAATCCATTGAGAAGATGTACACCCTGTATCCACGCCTGAAGGAACGTGAAAAGCAGATTGCCGGCACGCTCTCCGGCGGCGAACAGCAGATGGTGGCCATGGCACGTGCTCTGATGAGCAAGCCGAAGCTGCTGATGCTGGACGAGCCCTCCATGGGCTTGGCACCTATTCTGGTGGAGCAGATTTTCGATATTGTGAAGGCACTTCACAAGGCCGGCACCACCATCTTGCTGGTGGAGCAGAACGCACAGATGGCTCTGTCCGTTGCAGACCGCGCCTATGTGCTGGAAACCGGTAACATCAGCATGGAAGGCCCCGCCGATGACCTCCTGCACAACGACGCTGTGCGGAAGGCATATTTGGGAAGCTAACAAAGAATCCGCAGGAGCATATCGCTTCTGCGGATTTTCCATTGGAAAGAACGCGTACCTGAATGCACATAGCACGAAGCTGTGCAGATACAAAAATCGGACGGAAGCCAATCGCTTCCGTCCGATTTGTTGCCTTAGAGAATCACGATTACGCCTTGCCGTTGCAGCCGAGCACATCAACGATCTTATGACGCACCATGTCGCGGATGCCGGTACGGGCATCGGCCAGGTACTGACGGGGATCGAAGTGGTCGGGATGCTCAGCAAAGTGCTTGCGAACCAGGCCGGTGAAAGCCAGACGCAGGTCGGAGTCGATGTTGATCTTGCACACAGCCATGGAAGCGGCCTTGCGCAGCATGTCCTCAGGCACACCCTGGGCACCGGGCATCTGACCACCGAACTCGTTGATCATGTCCACATACTCGGGGATAACGGAGGAAGCACCGTGCAGCACGATGGGGAAGCCGGGCAGACGACGGCCTACTTCTTCCAGAATGTCGAAGCGCAGCTTGGGCTCACCCTTGAACTTGTAAGCGCCGTGGCTGGTGCCGATGGCGATGGCCAGAGAGTCGCAGCCCGTGCGGGTCACGAATTCTTCCACTTCGTCAGGCTGGGTGTAGCTGCTGTCCTCAGCAGACACCTTCACTTCGTCTTCCACGCCGGCCAGACGGCCCAGCTCAGCCTCAACCACCACGCCGTGGTCATGAGCATACTCAACCACGCGCTTGGTCTGGGCGATGTTTTCTTCGAAGGGCAGGTGGCTGCCGTCGATCATCACGGAGGAGAAACCGCCGTCAATGCAGCTCTTGCAGGTCTCGAAGTCAGGGCCGTGATCCAGGTGCACCACGATGGGCAGATCGGTATCTTCCACAGCGGCCTCGATCATCTTCATCAGATAAGCATGCTTTGCATACTTGCGGGCGCCTGCGGAAACCTGCAGAATCACAGGGGCGTTCTCCATCTTTGCACCTTCCGTGATGCCCTGGATAATCTCCATGTTATTCACGTTGAAAGCGCCGATGGCGTAGCCGCCTTCATAGGCCTTCTTGAACATTTCAGTACTGGTTACAATAGCCATTGGAAAAAACCTCCTTTAAGGACTCTTTTCGATTCATTATAGCACGTTTCGTTCCTAAAGAAAAGCAAAAGATTGTCGCAAAAGTGACAAAATCCGGCGTAAACCGAATTGAAACTACTTTCACTAGCGTTTTCATTCGCTGGAAGATACAAAATATAGCTCGCAGGAAGATCACTTCTTATTCATCAGATGACGGCGAATGGTGCAGATCATCATGGGAACTTCTACCATGAGCATGACCGTCCAACCGGCCACGCAGGCGTAGGTGATGCCTGTGATGCCCAGGGAGGGCGCCAGCAGGTAGGTGAACACCACCCGGATGCTGGTCTGAATGGCGGTGCACAGCAGGGTGACCTGCATTTTGCCCATGCCGCGGAAGAAGCCCTGGACGCCGTTGGTCATGGCAGGCCACAGGTAGAAAAGCGACATGTTCAGCAGGTATTGCGCACCCAAGGCGATGACTTGCTCACTGCCTTCACCGGAGACGAACCAGCTGACAATGGGGCGACGGAACAGAAGCGCTACAGTACCGATGAGCACCCAGTAGCAGGCTTCCAGCACCAGACCACGCCGTACGCCCTGTCGAATGCGCTGATGCTGTCCGGCACCGCGGTTCTGTGCCGTAAAGGTGGTGATGGCTTGGCCAATGCTCTGTTCAGGGGTGAAGGCAAAATCATCGACCCGCGTGCAGGTGTTGAAGGCGGCAATGACGTCCAACCCCAGCTGATTGACTTGTCCCTGAATCAGCAGTTTGCCGATGGGTTGCACCGCTTGCTGCAGGGCGGTTACGCTGCCGTATTGCAAGGTGGTTTTTAGCAAAGGACGGTCAATGCGCCATTCCCGCCGCTCCAAATGGAGCATGGGAACACGGCGGCGGATGTACAGCCAGCTCATGAGGGCAGAAACGGCCTCAGCAATGACGGTTGTCAGCGCAGAACAGACGATGCCAAAGCCCATTAGACCGATGAAGATGAGATCCAGTACCGCATTCAGAATGGAGGAAAACATCAGAAATTTCAGCGGTGTTTTGCTGTCGCCGATGCTTTTCAGCGCAGAAGCAAGGGCATTGTAGAAGCAAGTGAATGGCGCACCCAGAAAGGTGATGCGCAGGTAGATGCCCGTGATGACGCGGATTTCATCCGGCACGGCCAGCAGGGTGAGAATCGGCTCCGTCAGCAGGATGCCGAGGAGCGCCACCACGGTGGAGAAAATGCCGCCGGACAGGACGGCGGTTGCCATTTCTTTGCGGAGATCCTCCAGACGTTTGCCGCCGAAAAACTGGCTCATGAGCACGCCGGCACCCAGGCAGAGACCGCTGATGCCGAGAATGACCAGATTCATCACCGGCCCTGCAATGCCCTCAGCGGCCAGCGCGTCTTTCCCGATGAATTGCCCAGCGATGATGCTGTCTACCGCGTTATACGCCAGCTGAAAGCAGTTGCCGAGAATCAGCGGAACGGCGTATTTCACAAGGTGCGGAAAAATCTTTCCGTGAGTCATATCGGTGGCGGCCATAGGTGATCAACTCCTGCAGTTTGCTTCAACCATTGTAGCACAGGAAATGCAGAAAAAATAGCCAGGAGAACGCAAATTTCTCTTGACTTGAAGTTCACTTTAAGTTGTAAAATGAAAATGCATGAATAGCCCAAAGGAGGATATGAGCATGTGTGAGATTTGTGCCGGCAAGGGCGGCGATCATTATATTCCCGTCAGCGAGCGCCACGGTGAAAAGTCCGTGGTGTATTTCACGCGGGATTTGTCTGCGGAGGGACTGGAGAAGATCTACCAGAAGGTGAAGGAACGCATGACGGGCAAGGTGGCTGTGAAGCTCCACACGGGTGAACAGTACGGCCCCAACATTTTGCCCCGTCCGTGGGTGAAGAAGCTCCTGCAGGATGAACTGCCGGATGCCACCATCGTGGAGACCAACACCTACTACGAAGGTGACCGTTACACCACCGAAGCACACCGCGAAACGCTGAAAATCAACGGCTGGGATTTTGCTCCTGTGGATATCATGGACGAGCACGGCACGACCATGTTCCCGGTAAAGGGCGGCAAGTGGTTCAAGGAGATGTCCGTGGGCGGTACACTGGGCAATTATGATTCTCTGCTGGTGCTGACGCACTTCAAGGGTCATACCATGGGCGGCTTTGGCGGCTCCAACAAGAACATCGGCATTGGCTGTGCAGATGGCCGCATCGGCAAGGCCATGATTCACACCTATCCCGGCGCGGATCAGTGGAGCATTGCAGAAGAAGAATTCATGGAGCGAATGACCGAATCGGCCAAGTCCGTGGTGGATCACTTTGGTGAGCACATTGTGTATATCAATGTGATGCGCAATATGTCGGTAGACTGTGACTGCGCCGGCCGCGGTGCCGCCCCTGTGGTGACGCCTGACGTGGGCATCCTTGCTTCGACCGATATTCTGGCAGTGGATCAGGCTTGCGTGGACATGCTTTATGCCATGCCGGAAAAAGATCGCCATGCCATGGTGGAGCGCATGGAAACCCGCCACGGCCTGCGCCAGCTCACTTATATGAAGGAACTCGGCATGGGCAACGATCTGTACGATATCGTTGAGATCTAAAAAGAACATCTGCCGGGAAAGCAAAAGAACAATGCCTTGTTTGCGTGAGGCATTGTTCTTTTTACGTGACCATTTTTGCAGAATTTATAGGCCTTTCATCTTTCACACCCGCACAACCCCGCTTGTAAACAGCCCTCCAGCCGGCAAACCGCAACCAAGCCCCCACACATCCCAGGCGAGAGACTCAATCTCCATCCATCTGTCGTCAGGGTATTCCGACGCGCGCCCCAAGAGGGGAATCTTCCCGTTTCCGAGCTTGCTCAGCAGGGGCTTAGCGTCTTGCCGAATGCCCAGCAAGAGTGCGGCCGGGGGAAGCGGCGTTGCATCCACATCGGCTTGGGTCATGCCAAGCAAAGCATGAGTGCACAAGCGATTGATCCGTGCACGCGGATAGCGCCTGGTGCAGACTTCTTCCATGAAGGAAGCTTTGGTGCCACATTTCCGCGCCGCACTGCGCAGGCGATCATCCAGCCCTTCCGTGCATCCGGGAAGAGCGGCATAGTCGGCTGAGGTCATGCAGCGCAAATGGTACAGAAGAGCGTTATCCAGCGCATCAGGCCGGTGAAGCTGACCGGAAACAGCTGCGTCTGACAAAAGAAAACGGCAAGCCCCAGGAACGGCCTCGGCGGCACGTTGCCATTCGCCACGGAGTATGGCACTGCGCACCGCCGAAGCAGACGGCAGGATATCGGCCAAGTCGGTCGCATGGTAGCTTCCTTCACGTTGAATTGGGTAAACCTCTGCCGAAGCACCAAGACGCATGAGGGCACGGAGGTAGCAGATAGCCAGCGTGTTGTTGGGGGAGGACAGCAATCTGCCCACTTCCGGCAGAATACTTTCTGCGGCGGCGGCCACGGCGGCAGGGTGGGAAACGCCGCACTTCAGG
>CAVBFK010000074.1:0-8162 GCA_963594395.1 Lachnospiraceae bacterium | reverse complement strand
GACATGTGCATATTCACCACGCGCCAGGGCGTCAGCACGGTTTCCTTATCAGGGTTCTTAAAGTGGCGGAAGATTTCAGCAATCTGCATCACACGCCGCGTGGGCGTTTCCCGGTCTGCCGCCGCCGCAAGCTTCCGGATGCGCTTGCCGGCCGTGATGAAGATATCACGATCATAATATTTCATGAAATCCTTGAAGACCTTTTTGGTGACCCCCTGCGGCATGAATTCCTTCCAGGATTCTTCGTCCACAAGCTCCACAAAGCGCTCAAGGTCAATGTCCTCATCAATCGGCACATCGGCACCGTAAATCATCAGCGGCATGCGGATAGAAATACCGCGAAGAATGTCGATGGCCTTCTTGCGAGCCTCTTTTGCCTGCTTGATCTTCTCTTTTTCTGCCTGCTGTTCCGGTGTTTCCGGCGGCTTCGACGTTGGCGGCGTAGGCGGGTTGTCGATGCTTTCAATCTGCTCATCGTTCAGACCCTGGCCATTCACCACAACGCTGTCTTTCTTCTTCTGTGCCTTGGAGGTACCGATGATGTCCTTCAATGCATTGAACTTGGAGGCATCGATTTCATCCAGCTTCAGCAGCTCGTCATTATAGAGGGATTCGTCTTCAAAGCCGCTGTTCACCGCGCGCTCGGCATAAATCTGCTTGATCTGCTCCATCATGGACTCAACGCTGTATTTCTTTGTGCGAGAACCAGAGATGGCGATCACCGGGCAATAGTTGAGGAATTCTGTCATGGCCTCACGGCGCTTCTGCTGGCTCTTGCCGGGCTTGCGGGAAAGATGCACGGTTTCCGTCAGCACCTTCAGCGTGCGGTCAGGCGCAAAGTCAAACACGTAGCAGTCTGTCTTTTGTCGGCCGTCAATGCTGCCGGCAGACTGCACACGGAAGATGGTCTGCATGTATTGTGCCGCGGCGGTGGAGTAGGAGCCGGACAGCATAAGAACAGCCGTCCATTCCTTGACCGTCACGCCGGTCGTCAGTTTGCCGCAGGACAGCGTGATAGAATAGTGGTTGTTTTTGATGGTATTGCGCACAAGCTCCAAGGCGTCCTGGGTGTGCTCTTCCTCGTATCGGTCGCCTTCACCTGCCACGTTGGCAATGCCGAATTTCCCGAACACAGGATGCTTGCGAAGCAATTCGCTTAGCGCCTTTGCTTCCTTAACGCCCGGAACCATCCAAAGGGTATGGCGGAACATCTCCCGATACGCCTCTGTAGCAAAGGGATAGTTGCTGTCCTGGCTTTCTGTTACCATCAGGTTCAGGAAAGACGTGATGTCTTCCTCGTGCACAAACTGGCCTTCTTCGGCACCGTTCGGAAGGGTACGATTGTTGTGAGGGCCTTTGTACCAGACACGGAAGAACTCCCTAAAGTTGAATGCCTTCGTGCCGTATTCATCGGAGATGTACTTCTTCAGCTGTTCACCCAAGTCATAGGTGTAGATGTGCATCTTGGGCAAGTCAGCGTAGGGATTATGGTCGCCATGGTGAAGCAGATCCCATTCGGCTTTCTTCTTCTGCTCCATAACGTAGTCCCACGTATAGACATTGTCCTCGCTGTATTTGCCCAGCAGATTGAAAGGCGTGCCCGACAAAGCCAGCACCTTGGTGTTGTTCTTGCGAAGTAGCTTAATGACATTGTCGCCAAGCTCTGTCTGCGTGCCCTCATGGGCTTCATCGATGACGATCAGATCCCATTGCAGGGCAAAAACAGCATTGTTCTTGTTGAAGTTGCCGCCAACCAGCTTTGATCCGCGCAAATCCTGTATGGAGGCAAAGTAGATGAAATAGTCGCCATCCTGATCGAGCTTTTTTATTTTGAGATCATTTTCAGCATCGGTTTTTTCATCAAAGGTGTAGGCAGAGTCTTTGGTTTTCCGTTCGTAGAGGTACGCGTGCTCAGAATTTCCCTCAAAGAAAATCTTCCTGAAATCTTCACTCCAGCCGTCATCCACCACGGGACGATGGGTCACAATGATCACCTTGCGATACTGTGCACGGCGGATGACTTCCAGTGCAGACAAAGTTTTGCCGAAACGCATCTTTGCGTACCAGAGCATCTCGTTGTCTTTCTTGAACACCTTGAGCGTTTGCTCGATGGCAGCGATCTGTTCTTCGCGGAAATCGATTCGAGTAGTGGCTTTGCTGCCCTGGCTTGCGGTCGGCGTAATCGAGGGCTTGCCGTCCTTCACTGCCTTGATGGCACGGATCACTGTTTGAAGATCTGCCTGGAACCATTCTTCACCGGTAGCCCCGTTTGGCTGTACCTTGTGAATACCGGAACTCATAAGCACGTTGTGCACATCTTTATCGTGGAAGGAATCGAGGTACCCATCGTCAAGCCGTGTTGCAAGCTCGGTGTATTCCAACTGATACCGAATACTTGCAGTTGCTGTGTAGCTATTGATGCGTGCCTTGGCCGCTTGATTCAGATCGTGACAGTTAGGCGTAAGGCTATCCGGCTTGATATCCGTCTTGATCGTTGCTTCGCCAACCTTCAGCAGTCCTTTATGGTCATCATCTGGTATACTGAAAACATAGATGAGTTTATGACTGTGCGTCTGAGTAAAACGTTCCATCATGTTCCCTCCTTCAGCAATGAGATGAACGGGATGCTTTTATTTACGCCCTTCCAATCGTAGACTCTGCAGTAGATTCCGTTGTGCTGAGTGGCATCTCCCTTTGCACATCCCGGGCACGGAATCACTTTGTCTTGACTTGTACCGAAAAAGTCTAACTGCATATCCGTTTCAACCGTATCATGGCAAGAATACGGCACTACATACTTGAGACCATCCATTTGCCATAGGTTCCAGGCAATGATTGTCGCAGCCTTCTTCAGCACATTTACGGCAGGCTCTCTTGCAAATCGTTCTTTGTAATAGTCGATGAAGTCATACAGCAAGTTTTCTCTTGCAATCAGAATGCTGTCGCCCTGAAATTCAAAGCCATAAACACTCTGCAAAGCGCGATATGACCATTTGAGCCATTCCTCGTCCGTTTGGCAATTCTCATTGACAATTCGCATTTTACGGTCAAAAAAGCCAATCCGCTCATAGACCGGGATTGGGGCACCTGTTGTGGTATCGTACCTGCTCACCAGGTAGGGAGCTTCTCCGCAGGTGATTTCAAGCCGCCTTGCAGTCACATATGCCTTCCAGGTTTTCTTTTCTGGAAATTCGATACGCCCTTCAGATGGGATCCAGGCAGTTCCGCTGGGTGTATTAAAGACATGCTCGCGGCCAAACCACGCTTCGTCCACAAGATTGTTTTGCTCATTGCAGACCCAGGAAGGTGTGAAAACCTCTGCACGGTTTTTAATCCGATTCTTCTGAATTTCCTTGGGCTTCGCAGCACGCGGCTGGATGATGCTCGATAGCTCTCCCGTAATGAGTTCGGCTTTCATCGGACGATGTTCCTCATACGCGGGACCATAACTTTCATAATCCTTAGTGCACCACATAATATTGCCTTTGGTCGTTTTATCCTGCAACAATATTTCCAAGATCTGCGGCGCAATCTTCACGATATCATTCTCAAGGATGTCAATTGACTGCACCGTTTCGGCGTTTTCTAGTTCAGGCATATTCACTCACCGCCCTGTTTCTCCCGAGAGATTCAGGCCTATCTATCGATTGATGTACCACACGGGTACAAATTCGTTGTAAAGTGCCACTTGCATTATAGCATGCAATGTTAGAAACGGCAATTGCTGCACGCAAAAAGTACAAAAAGTCAATGTCAAAAAAAATTCCCCCAGGCCAGCCCCAGGCCAGTTGCAGGCCAGCCTCCTTTTCTGCTACGCTATATCCTGCAAGAGGTCGGAGAGACCTCCCAAGGCAATCAGCACTTTCGCTGACTGCCTTTTTTGTTGCCTATTTTTTGCCAAGGAGGACTGTATGCGGAAAACCACGTAGAAAAGCCCCTTCACCCTGATTCATAACGACCCGGACTACTGTCCGTTTTAAGGAGGTAAACACTCATGAGCAATTTTGACACCAACATCATGGACTGGGACTCGGTCATCGAGTCTGACGGTCAGCAGTTCATCATTCTGAACGAAGGCGACTACGACTTCACCGTGACCAACTTCGAGCGCGGTCATTACCCGGGCAGTGCCAAGCTGCCGCCCTGCAACAAGGCATCCGTGACCCTGACGGTAACCCTGCCCAACGGTCAGACCGCCACCTGCCGTGACGACATGATTCTCTACCGCACGCTGGAGTGGAAGATTTCGTCCTTCTTCCGTGCTATTGGGCAGAAGAAGAGCGGCGAGAGCATGGCTATGGACTGGTCGAAGGTGGTGGGTGCCACCGGCCGCGCGCACTTCAAGACCCGCACCTATCAGAGCAACGGCAAGGAGCACGTTACCAACGCTGTCGACCACTACTATGACGCGCAGAATGTGCCGAGTCAGCCTGCCGCCGATTGGGTGCAGACCGCCCAGCAGGATGTTCAGAGCGGGAACGTCCGGCAGATGAACGCAAATCCCCAGCAGATGAGCTGGAAGAACGGAGGCTTCTGACCATGATGCAGTTGCGACCCTATCAGACGGAAGCCGTGACTGCCATCCAGCGCGAGTGGTCGGAGGGCAAGCAGCGCACACTGCTTGTTCTCCCCACGGGGTGCGGCAAGACCATCGTCATGGCAGAAACCGCGCGTCAGTCGGTGTGTGCTGGCGGTCGTGTGCTCATCATGGCACACCGTGGCGAACTGCTGACTCAGGCGGCGGACAAGCTCCGCATGGCGACTGGGCTGGAAAGTGCCGTGGAGAAAGCCGAAAGCACCAGCCTGGGCAGCATGTTTCCCGTCACCGTTGGCTCGGTGCAGACCCTGTGCCGGGAAGCGCGACTGCAACGATTCCCGCAGGATTACTTCTCCACGATTCTGGTGGACGAGGCGCATCACTGCCTTGCCGACAGCTACCAGCATGTGCTGGAGCACTTCCCAGACGCCAACGTGCTGGGCGTCACCGCTACCCCCGACAAGCTGCTGAAGAAGCAGATGGGCACGTATTTCGACAGCCTTGCCTACGAGTACAGCATGCGGCAAGCCATCAAGGACAAGTACCTGTGTCCCATCAAGGCGCAGATGATTCCGCTCTCGCTGGACATCTCTGGCGCACGTGTGTCGGATGGTGACTATCGTGCAGACGACATTGGCTGTGCGCTGGAGCCGTATCTGGCACAGATTGCGGACGAAATGCAGACGTACTGTCAGGGACGAAAAACCGTGGTGTTCCTGCCGCTGGTCAGCACATCAAAGAAGTTCTGCGAGATGCTGAACGAGCGGGGTTTTCGTGCCGCAGAGGTCAACGGCGAAAGCCCCGACCGTGCGCAAATCCTCGCTGATTTCGATGCTGGCAAATACGACGTGCTCACCAACAGCATGCTCCTTACCGAAGGCTGGGACTGTCCTTCGGTGGACTGCATCATCAACCTGCGCCCCACCAAGGTGCGAAGCCTGTATCAGCAAATCATCGGACGCGGCTTGCGGCTGTATCCTCATAAGGAATACCTGCTGGTGCTGGACTTTCTCTGGCAGACCGAGCGCATGGATCTGTGCCGCCCCTCGTGTCTCGTGTGCAAGGATGACAACGAGACGAAGCGTGTGAACCAGATGGTCGAGGACACCGCCTGTGCCGTTGACCTGATGGAAGCCGAGGAGAAGGCGGAGAAGGACACGATTCTGGAGCGTGAGCAGTCTTTGGCAAGGCAGCTGTCCGAAATGCGGTTCAAGAGCCGCAAGTTGGTGGACCCGCTGCAGTTCGCCATCTCCATTGCCGCCGAGGATTTGGCAGCGTACACCCCCACCTTCGCGTGGGAAATGGGACCGCCATCCAAACGTCAGCTGGAATTCCTTGAAAAGCGCGGCATTTACCCCGGGAGCGTTGAGAACGCTGGGAAAGCCAGCATGCTCATTGACCGCCTCATGAACCGCCAGAGAGAGGGCTTAAGCACTCCGAAGCAGATTCGCCTGCTGGAGCGCTACGGCTTCCGCTTCGTTGGAACATGGTCCTTTGACGCAGCAAGCAAGGTCATTTCCATGCTCGCCGCAAGGAACTGGCAGTTACCCCGTGACCTGAATCCCATCACTTATCGACCTGCCTAAGGAGGTATGTTTATGCAAAATCTACTTTCTGCCCTTGCCGCACTGGATGTGCGGGACACGACCTATCAGGAATGGATGAACGTTGGCATGGCACTGAAGCAGGAGGGCTACCCCTGTGACGTGTGGGACGACTGGAGCCGTAACGACGACCGCTACCACCCTGGTGAGTGTACTCGCAAGTGGGACAGCTTCCGCGGCAGCAGCACCCCCATTACCGGCGCGACCATTGTGCAGATGGCGAAGAACCGCGGCTGGAAGCCCTTTGCAGGCAGCGGCGTGATGGACTGGAACGACACACTCACCTATGACGGACAGAAGGACACGACCATGAAACCCACCACTGAGAGCCCCGTGACCCAGTTGAAGACGTATCTGACGACCCTGTTCAAGCCCGAAGAGTATGTGGGTTACGTGACAGGCGACGTGTTCCAGAACGAGGACGGTGACTGGCTTCCCAAGCGCGGCGTGTACAACCGCACAGCTGGCGAGCTGTTGTCCCAGTTGGAGCATTACCCCAATGACCTTGGCGCCGCCGTTGGTGACTGGAAGCAGGAAGCAGGGGCATGGATTCGCTTTAATCCCTTGGATGGCAAGGGCGCGTCCGACAAGAACGTGACCGCATTCCGCTACGCACTGGTGGAGTCGGATGTGCTGCCCATTCAGGAGCAGATGGCGCTGTACCGCAAGCTGGAGCTGCCCATTGCCTGCCTCGTTTCCAGCGGCAACAAGTCCGTGCACGCCATTGTGCGCATCGATGCTCAGAACGAAAGTGAGTACCGCCAGCGGGTGCAGACCCTGTACGCCTTCCTCACCACCCATGGGTTGGCAGTCGATCAGGCAAACAAGAACCCGTCCCGCTTAAGCCGCATGCCGGGCGTCACCCGAAACGGTGTCGTGCAGACTCTTTTGGGCACGAACCTCGGCAAGGCGTCCTGGCAGGAGTGGGCGGCGTTCATGGAGGACGCGGAGTACGACCTGCCCCCGCTGGAAAATCTGGCAGACCTGCTGAACCACCAGCCAGAGCTTCCCGAAGAGCTGATTCACGGCATCCTCCGCTGCGGACATAAGATGCTCATTGCAGGTCCCAGCAAGGCAGGCAAGAGCTTCCTGCTCATGGAGCTTGCCATTGCGATTTCAGAGGGTCGTGAGTGGCTGGGATTCCCCTGCAAGAAGGGTCGTGTGCTGTACGTGAATCTGGAAATTGACCGTGCCAGCTGCATCCACCGCTTTGCGGAAATCTACAAAGCCATGCATCTTCAGCACCCATGCGCGGAGAATCTCGTGCTGTGGAATCTGCGCGGCAAGGCAGTGCCGCTGGACAAGCTGGTACCCCAGCTGGTGCGGCGCGTACAGAACCAGCACTTCGATGCGATCATCCTCGACCCGATTTACAAGGTGATCACCGGTGACGAGAACAGTGCCAGCGACATGGCGTTCTTCTGCAACCAGTTCGATAAGATCTGTGCGGAAACGGGGTGCGCGGCGATCTATTGTCACCACCACAGCAAGGGTGACCAGGGTCAGAAAAATGCACGGGATCGTGCCAGTGGCTCTGGTGTGTTTGCCCGCGACCCTGACGCTCAGCTGGATGTCATTGAGCTTCAGCTGGAAGGTGACACCAAGTATGAGGCAGTGGCGTTTGGTCGCACGGCATGGCGGTTGGAAAGCAACCTGCGTGAGTTCAAGAACATTGAGCCCGTGGACTTCTGGTTTAACTATCCAATGCACTATCTGGATCAGTCAGAAAACCTTTCTGCCGCTCCCGTGAAAGGCAGTGCGGAAGCGAAGCGCGCGGAAGCCGGCAAGAACCTGAACCGTGAACAGCGTGCTGATTCGATTCGCATGGCGTATGTTATCTGCTCCATTGACCCAGACACCCCGGTAACCATCCAAGCCATGGCAGAGTATCTGGGTCTGTCTGACCGGGCAGTTCGTGACCGGGTCAAAGAACTCCCCAACGAGTTCAAGAATGACCGTGGTACAGTAACTCGTATTTGATACCATAATTTGCTAATTGATGGAACGGAACACCACTATAT
>CAVBFK010000073.1:0-5652 GCA_963594395.1 Lachnospiraceae bacterium | reverse complement strand
TGATGAGGCTGCTCTTGCCCACATTGCTCTTGCCGACCACGGCGATCTGCTTCAGGCCGCGCCCTGCAAAGTCGCCGTAGTTCGCCATGGAAGTAATGAATTCTGCCGTCTTAATTTCCACTGTCATTCTCCTTCACCGGCATGGAAGCCAGCGCAGTTTTCAGCACATCCTCAATCTGTTCAGCCGTCACAATGTGGAACTGGCTGACCACATGGGGCGGGATTTCTTCCAGATCCTTGGTGTTTTCCTTCGGAATCACCAGCGTATGGATGCCGGCGCGATAAGCCGCAAGGCTCTTCTCCTTCAGGCCGCCAATAGGAAGCACCCGGCCGCGGAGGGTAATTTCACCCGTCATGGCCACATCCTGCCGAACAGGAATGTTGGTCAGTGTGCTCACCAGGGCGGTGGTCATGGTCACGCCGGCAGAAGGTCCATCCTTGGGCACAGCGCCTTCCGGGACATGAATGTGGATGTCCTTATCTTTATAGAAGTCGTCCTTCAGCCCCAGATCCTTGCTATGGGCACGAACCCAAGTGAACGCGGCTTCGGCAGATTCCTTCATCACGCTGCCCAGCTGTCCCGTCAACTGTAAGGTGCCCTTGCCGGGCATCACGGCGCACTCGACTTCCAGCATTTCACCGCCAACGGTGGTGTAGGCAAGGCCATTCACCACGCCCACACGCGGTTCCTTCTCAGGCTGTTCCCGCAGGAACCGCACGGCGCCCAGATATTCCTTCAATACTGCGCTGGTAACCGTCACTTCCGTTACATCCGTATCCAGCATGGTAACGGCCGCCTTGCGAACGACCTTCGCCAAGGTACGTTCCAGCGAGCGAACACCGGCTTCACGGGTATAACCCTCAATCAATTCGCGAAGTACCTTATCGCTCATGCGAACCGTCTTCGGCTGAAGGCCATGGGCGGTAATCTGCTTGGGCAGGAGGTGGCGCTTGGCAATCTGGAGTTTTTCTTCCTCTGTATAGGAAGGAACTTCGATGATTTCCATGCGATCCAGCAACGGCGCAGGGATGGTATCCACCGAGTTGGCCGTGGTGATAAACATCACCTTGCTCAAATCGAAGGGTAATTCCATATAATGGTCGCGGAAGGCGTCGTTCTGTTCTGCGTCCAGCACTTCCAGCATGGCGCTGGCAGGATCGCCCCGCATGTCGCTGCTCATCTTGTCAATTTCATCGAAAAGGAACACGGGATTCATGGTGCCTGCCTGCTTCATGCCGGAAATAATCCGGCCAGGGATGGCGCCGATGTAGGTACGGCGGTGACCGCGGATTTCTGCTTCATCCCGCACGCCGCCCAGGGACATCTGCACAAATTTCCGTCCCACAGCCTTGGAAATCGAGCGGACGATGGACGTTTTGCCCACACCAGGCGGGCCCACAAAGCACAGGATCGGGCCCTTCATGTCCTGCTTCATTTTCAGCACCGCGAGGTACTCAATGATGCGCTCCTTGACCTTTTCCAATCCGTAGTGATCCTCGGCCAGCACCTTTCGTGCCCGCTTCAGGTCCAGATTGTCCTCGGTCGTTTTGCCCCAAGGCAAATCAAGAATCCACTCAATGTAGGTTCTGCTGACGCCGATTTCAGGGGTGCCGGGCGCCATGCGGCTCAGGCGTTCAATCTCCTTGGCGCACTTCTGGCGGGCTTCCTCATTCAGGGGCGTCTTTTCCATGCGTTCCCGCAGGTCTTCCACGTCGGTCGATTCGGTATCGCCCAACTCCGCCTGAATGGCCTTAATCTGCTCCCTGAGATAGTAATCCTTCTGATTCTTCTCGATCTGCTTCTTGATGCGCGCCTGCACCTGCTTTTCGACGCCCACCAGTTCCGTTTCACGAGCCAGAATGCCGCACAGCTCCTGCAAGCGAGACTTCATATCAATCTCGGACAGGATTTTCATGCGATCTTCCATGCGCACCAGCACATTGGAGGCAATCACATCTGCCAGCTGTTCCGGAGCATCCAGCTCGCGTACGGCGTTTACCGTTTCCTGGGCAACCCGCTGACCGGCCGTGGCATACTCTTCAAAATAATCCAGCGTGGTGCGGACAAGCGCATTCATTTCCACGTCGTTTTCATCCAGGGGCTTATCCTCATAGACGGTAATTTCACCCTGCATAAAGGGATCATCCTGCGTCAAAGAAGCAATAGTGCCGCGGCTTTCACCTTCCACCAGCACGCGAATGGCATTTCCGGGGAGGTTCATCACCTGCTTCACGGACGCCACCGTGCCCACGGTATACAGGTCTTCAAGTGCGGGGTCTTCCACATCCGCGTCCATCTGCGCCACCAGGAAAATCTTCTGGTCTTCCATCATGGACTTTTCCAGCGCGGCAACAGACTTCGGGCGGCCAACATCAAAGTGCAACACCGTGTGCGGGAACACCATGAGTCCGCGCAACGGCAGCACCGGCAACAAACTATTCTTTTTCTTTTTTGCTCTCGGCATATTATCCTCCAACCTGATTTGCCCACTGCATCGGCAAATCACAGCAAACCGGCAGGATATACCCAATCCGGCAAGTATACAGTATAACGGATGAAGGGATATTTTGCAAGGGGAACAGGAAGGGTTGTGAGCGTCAAGTTTCATTCTTCGCCCTTTTCTTCCTATAAAAGAGGACCCCTCGCCTTCCACAGCGATGAGTCCTCTTTCCTTACTTCATATATCTGCTCTTGGGCTTAGGCACCTTGGCGTTGCGGACGCGGCGCTTACGGAGCAGTTTGCGGATCAGATGAATGATCAGCCACAAGAGGAAGAAGGGTGCCACCATGTAGATGACAAGCTCCACCGTCAGCGGCGGGAAGGGATTGGGATCCGCTTCGGCTTCGGCAACAATTTCCTCAATGGTCTTGGGCGCATTCTCGCGCTTGGCAATCGAGCGGGAGGCAATCAAGTTGTACTCCACGGCCTGACCGGAATCCGTAAAGTAGGTCATGGTGCCCATGGTTTCACCGGCGGTGATAGGCGCGGTGAAGTCCCGTGTATACTCAATGAGCACGGTATTTCGCAGATTCGAAGCCATGGCATCGATTTCATCTTGCGTGGCCACGATCTTCGTGTTGGAAGCTTCCGTATCGGCGGGCACGCAGGTCAGCTGCAATTTGCCCATGTTGGTATCCGACGTGGAGAAGCCCGTGATCTCCAGGGTAATGGGATTCATGTTATACAAGTCCACAGGCGATACGGACACGTACTGAGAGAAGCCGTATTCCATCAGCTTCTTGGTATCCGTCCACATGCCGCGGCGAGAAGTGTACAGCACCACAGAAATCAAGCTCACGCCGTCTTTCTCGGCAGAACCGACAAAGCAGTAGCCGGCCTTGCTGTGCGAACCGGTCTTGATACCGTTGGCGTACTCATAATAATACTTATTGGTACTATCCGTGGTGCTGGGGATCAAGATGGTCGAACGGCTCGTCAGGGAGCGGGCACGGTGCTTATTGGTTTTGCCGATGGTGTAACTGGTGGTAGCCACAATATCGCGGAAAGTTTCGTTCTCCATGGCTTCCCGGGCGATGATGGCCATATCACGGGCGGTGGTATAGTGATTTTCATCGTGGTAGCCGTGGGGGTTAGCAAAGTGCGTATTGGTGCAACCGAAAATCTCCGCCGTCTGGTTCATCAGGTCTACGAAGTTTTCGATACTGCCGGAAACCGTTTCAGCAATCACGTTAGCACCGTCGTTGGCAGAAACCATCATGGTGCCGTACAGAACGTCGCGGAAGCTGATCTCCTCCCCTGCGGAAAGGCTCATGGTAGAAGAGTCAGACGGGATGTCCACAGCCGTTTCGCTGACGGTCACCGTTTGGTCAAGGTCTTCCACCATCATCAATGCCAGGAGCACCGTCATGATCTTGGTGGTCGATGCAGGGTAGCGAATGGTATCTGCATCCTTTTCGAAGATTGCCTCGCCGCTGTCTGCCTCAATCAAGATAGCAGAGTACGCGATGAGCTGGTCTTCTTCCAGGAGCTCCGGCGTTTCTTCCGAATAGGTGGCGGCGTCGGGCGAAAGCGTAGGTTCGACAATCGTGTCGCCGGTGGATTCCTCCACAGCCAGCGCTGACGTAGAACAGAGCATGATGATACCCGCAAGCATCAAGCAAAGGAACCGCTGGAACGAGCGCATGGCTGTCTCACCTCCCGACGATAGTCGATCCATTATAGCACCGAAATTTCACTTTGTACAGCGCTCACAGCGTAGGGAACTGGAAGGCCGGCAGTGCGGAGCATCCGCTCAGCTGCAGGCACAGGATGACTAGACCCAGAATCGCCAGATACAGTGAGAACCAGCACATCGACGTCTTATTGATGAGTTTCAACATGAAGCGGATGGCCAGATAGCCGCTGATGGCCGCCACTACCACGCCCACGATGGTGGGCACCAGTGCCAACTCCTGCATGGCGCCGCTTTCGATGGCGTTCTTTCCTTCATACAACAGACTACCAAGAATAGCAGGAGCACTCATCATGAAGGCAAACTTTGCGGCAGACTTCCGATTCAAGCCGGAAGCCACGCCGCCCGTCAGGGTCGATCCGCTACGGCTGACGCCGGGAAGGATGGCGATGGCCTGCATGAAGCCCATAATCAATGCATGCTTGATGCCGGGCTGTTCCGTCTTCAGCTTCTTGCTGCGGCTGGCCGCTTCAGCAATCAGCAGGAAAACGGCCGTAATCAGGAAGCTGACGCCCAGGAACCAGCCTGTGAAGAACTGATCCACAAAGTCGTTAAACAGCAGCACCACTGCCAGCGTCGGCAGGGATGCGAGGAACAGCAGACCCAGGGTCTTGGACTTGAAGGGATTCTTCAGAATCTCCCACCAGTCTTTCCAGAACACAACGATCACGGCCAGCAGGGTACCCACATGCAGAAGCACATCCAGCATCAGGTATGCACCCGTGGATGCCGCTTCATCAGAAATGCCCATGATGGCGCGGGCAAGGATCAGATGTCCGCTGGAGGAAACAGGGAGAAACTCCGTCAGGCCTTGCACAAGCCCCAGGATAGCAGCCTGCAATATCGTCAATGAAAACAGCTCCTTCAAAAAATCAATCGTGCCTGAACGGCACATGCATTTCATTATAGCATGAAACACTTTTCCTGTCACGGTCATGACAAGGATTTTTACAATGTCATTGCTTTTCTTATTTTTATCAAGTATAATGTATCTTTGGTAGAGGATCAACACGAGAGGAGAACGTACCGATATGAAGCTTGGCGTTGTGGGACTTCCCAATGTGGGAAAGAGCACACTTTTCAATGCAATTACCAAGGCAGGCGCACAGGCCGCCAATTACCCTTTCTGCACCATTGAACCCAATACGGGTGTTGTGATGGTGCCCGACAGCCGCTTGGACGTGCTGGCCAATATGTATCACCCCAAGAAGGTCACCCCCACCACCATCGAATTCGTTGATATTGCCGGTCTGGTGAAGGGTGCCAGCCACGGCGAAGGTCTGGGCAACAAGTTCCTCAGCCACATCCGTGAGGTGGATGCCATTGTGCACGTGGTGCGTTGCTTTGAGGATGAGAACATCATTCACGTGGACGGCTCCATTGACCCTGCCCGTGACATTGAGACCATCAACCTGGAGCTGATCTTTGCCGATATGGACACGGTGCAGCGCCGCAAGG
>CAVBFK010000072.1:0-2900 GCA_963594395.1 Lachnospiraceae bacterium | reverse complement strand
ATTCCAGGGGCTTTGCGGTCGCCCCTGGACCCTTCGCATGCTCTCTCCGATGAAGCAGATTTGTTATGAAGTAAATCATAAAAGAAGCAATTCAAACCTACTTTATAGGGAGTGCACCGAAGGTTTCCAAAGGGCGACCGGAAAGCCCTTTGGTCGCTCCGCAGAGCGAAATCTCCTTGTCGGATAGCCAGCAAGTCGTATGGAACAAGCAGTCTTTTGCTTTATTCCAGGGGCTTTGCGGTCGCCCCTGGACCCTTCGCATGCTCTCTCCGATGAAGTAGACTTGTTATGAAGTAAATCATAAAGAAACAATTCAAACCTACTTTATAGGGAGTGCACTCCGAAGGTTTCCAAAGGGCGACCGCAGACTTCGTCTGTTTTATTAGCCCTTTGGTCGCGACCCAGAGCGAAATCCTTTGCTTGCAGAAGCAAATCTGCTGCTAAAGGAAAGACTCGCTTATCCATAATAGCCTCTGTTTATTGCAGGGTGATAGAAAATCCCCTGTAATAAACAAAATCTGCCCGTGGGACAAACCCGCGGGCAGTTGATCGCTGATTAGGCGCGCTCCATGTACTCGCCGGTGCGGGTATCCACACGGATCATGTCGCCGATGTTCACAAACAGAGGCACCTGCAGGCTGTAGCCGGTCTCCAGGGTAGCGGGCTTGTAGGTGTTGGAAGCGGTGTCACCCTTGAAGCCGGGCTCGGTGTCGGTGATCTCCAGGGTCACGAAGTTGGGAGCTTCCACGGAGAAAGCGTTGCCCTTGAAGAAACGCACGGTCACATTGGTGCCTTCCTTCACGAAGGGGATAGCGTCTTCCACCTGGTCGTGGTTCAGGGGCAGCTGCTCGTAGGTCTCATTGTCCATGAAGTAGTACAGGTCGCCGTCGTTGTAGACGTACTGCATTTCCTTGGTCTCAATGATGGCCTTGGGCATCTTATCGGTGGGGTTGAAGGAGCGCTCAACCACGGCGCCGGTCATCACGTTCTTGATCTTGGTGCGGACAAAGGCAGCACCCTTGCCGGGCTTCACGTGCTGGAAGTCCACGATGGTCCAAACGCCACCGTCCCATTCAACGGTAATACCCTTTTTGAAATCGCCTGCTGTAATCATGATCCATTCCTCCGTCTAAGTGTATTTCATCTGGATTGATGGTGATGTTGGGACCACTGCCAGGGGGCTTTGCGATTGCCCCCTGCACCCCTTCGCATGTCCTCTCCCTTGCAGGAGCTTTCGATGCGAGAGCCAAAGGGCTTTGCGGTCGCCCTTTGGAATCCTTCGCAGTCTTCTCCGATGAAGAAGGACTCTACCGAAAGTTTTTTCAATAGGAAGCATCTTCAGCGGGAGAGGCTGGGGAGTTGCTCATTACAGAATAATGAGTTCCTTGCGAGCGGTGGTCAGTGCTTCGTGGCCGGTTTCGGTCACCAGCACGGTATTTTCGATGCGGACACCGCCCAGGCCGGGGACGTACACACCGGGTTCCACCGTAATCACGATGCCGGGAACCAGCGTGTCGTGACAAGCGGTGCTGAAGCGGGGATTTTCATGAATGTCAATGCCAACGGCGTGACCCAGTCCGTGACCGAACCGGCCGGCGTAGCCCTGAGCGTCGATGTAATCCCGCGCCATCTTGTCAATGTCAAAGCAGTTCTTGCCGGGTGCCACAGCGTCTTCGCACATTTCCTGTGCGTGGAGCACCGTGTCATAAATGCGGCGCATTTCGGGCGTAGGCTCACCCAGCGCCACCGTGCGGGTCATATCGGAGCAATAGCCGCCTACCTTGCAGCCAAAGTCCATGGTGATCATTTCACCCTTGACCAGCTTCTTGTCCGTGGGCACTGCGTGGCACAGACTGCCGTTGACGCCTGAGGCGATGATGGTGTCAAAGGAATTGCCCTGCGCGCCCATCTTCAGCTGAATGAAGTCCAGCTCAATGCGGAGCTCCTTCTCGGTCATGCCCTCATGGATGCGGCCGACCACCTCTTCAAAGGCCTTGCTGGTGATGTCGCAAGCCTTGCGGATGCAGGCTACTTCAGCATCGGTCTTCACCTGACGCAGCACCTCGGGGGCACCGTTCAGGGGCAGATAGGTCTTGTCACCCACGGCGGCATGGAGGGCTTCAAAGTCCTTCACCGTCAGGTAATCGTCCTCATACCGCAGGGTGGTAATGCCATCCTCTTCGCAGAGCTTGGCAACCCATGCGCTGTGGTTCAGGCCATTGCCGACCATTACTACCTTGAACTTGGGCGCCTGGCGCTCGGCCTGCTCGGTATAGCGGAAGTCGGTGATAATCACCTTCTGCTTTGCAGAGATGTACACCACACCCTCACCGGTATAGCCCTCGGTGAGATAAAACATATTGGACGGATTGTGCACGGCAACAGCGTCGCACGCGCCAAGTCCGAGCTTTTGGACTAGCTTTTCGGAAGCTGTCATGACATTTCACTGCCTTTCCGTGGAGATTTCTACCTGCTAACAGGCAGAAAAGTCCGCAAATCATTGTATCATAAAAGTTTTCTCTTGAAAAGGTTTTTTTTGAAAACCTTTCACAGATCAATTTGTTACAAAGCAACAGAAATAAATGTTCTTGTTCGTATTGCCAAAGGGAATGAATGGGATTATAATGCAGTTGTCAATGCGAACATGGATTCGCACTACTTCTTTCCAAGAAGCAGGAGAACGCTTCTCAAAAGGAAGAACACTCTTCCGAAACTTCCAAATCTCAATGGAAGTCAACTTCATCGGAGAGAGCCTGCGAAGGGTCCAGGGGCGACCGCAAAGCCCCTGGAAGATGGAATGAAATTTGTTTGTTCCATGCGACAAGCTTGCTTGCCAACAAGAAGATTCGCTCTGGGTCGCGACCAAAGGGCTAATAAAACAGACGAAGTCTGCGGTCGCC
>CAVBFK010000071.1:0-2123 GCA_963594395.1 Lachnospiraceae bacterium | reverse complement strand
CTACTTTGGTACCGGTTCCTTCAAAGCGGCCAACGCCGGTGATTTCGCCGTACCAGTAGGGATAGTAAACGCCGGAGAAGTGGGTCAGCTGATCCGGTGTGAAGAACCGGCGATCCACAAACTTTTTCTTGGCGATAAACTTGTTGAATTCATCCTTGGCCTTGGTGGCGTTGATGGCGAAGGGAATCACACCGTCCGGGTGAAATTCATCGCTGAGGCGATCCTTCAGAACCACGGGGCTGTGGCAGTAGTAGCAACGGGTTGCCGCGGTGGTGGCACTGGTGACGATTTCGGCACCGCAGTTTTGGCAGTGATACTCCACCATGGCAACCGAAGGCTTGCTTACCTTTTCCTCAATGGGTGCATCTTCCTCATGAGGTACATTGGATTCTGCACCGCAAAAGGGGCAAGTCAGCTTGGACTTGGTAGGATCATATTCCAGATAAGCGCCGCAGGATGGGCACTTGATGGTCTTTGCCTGACTCATGGTTTCCTCCTTTTTCATAAGAGGTTTCATGGTTTACTATAGCACGGGCGTAGGAAAATCGCAAGCAACAGAAATGAGAAAAGGAACAAGAAAAGCCCCTGACAAGCGCCAGGGGCAGAGAATCCAGAGAGTTTACACTTACAGCTCCACCCGTGCATGAAGTGCCTTGCATCCCGTGAGCTCTTCACTGCGGGCATCCGGCTGATACATACCGGCGTAGATGTCGAAGGTATGACCTTCCTGCACGCGTTCGCCAGCTTCGTTGACCACCTTCAGGGAAGCATCGGCAACATACAGGGTCACCGTTTTGCTTTCTCCGCCGGATAGAGTGATGCGCTTGAAGGCTGCCAAAATCGGATTCGGCGTAGCATCGGGAGCATCTGCCGCATGAACATACACCTGCGCCACGGTGTCGGCCGTCATGGTGCTGTCGTTGCGGAGCGTCAGGGTCACATCTGCACCGCCGTCCGCGGGGGCAACGCGCAAGTCACTTGCAGTGAAGTGCGCGTAACTCAGTCCGTAGCCGAAGGGATACAGCGGCTCACCGGTGAAGTAGCGGTAGGTGCGGCCTGTCATGTGATAGTCCGTGAATTCCGGCAGTTCGGATACATCGTGATAGAAGGTGACCGGCAGACGGCCGGAGGGGCTGACCTCACCAAAGAGAATGCGTGCCAGGGCGGTGCCGCCAGCCTGACCGGGATACCAAGCCATGATCTTTGCATTGCCCTGAGGCACATTCATGGCACTGCCGGCAATTACTACCGTCACCAGCGGCTTGCCCGTAGCGGCCAGGGCTTCCATCAGCTCGCACTGCACGGCAGGAAGCTTGAGATCCAGCTTGTCACCGGCGGCAAATTCGTTGCTGGTGTCACCCTCTTCGCCTTCAATGGAGGCGTCAAGACCCACGCAGGCGATGATCGCATCGGCGGCTTCGGCACAGATCTGCGCTTCGTCAATCCATCTGCCCTTCGTGTCATTAGGGCCGGTTGTCTTGCTCTTGTAGAGCAGAGAACCCTGGCTGTACAGCACACGGATGCCATGAGCATCGCAGTAGTTGCGAATGCCGTTCAGCAGGGTTACGTACCGGCTGGAGACACCGTTGTAGTTGCCTTCCAGTGCTGTGAGGCTCTCCGCACTGGGGCCAATGACTGCCAGGGTGTGGATCTTCTCAGGATCCAGCGGCAGGATGCCGTCATTCTCCAACAGCACCATGGATTTTTCGGCGGCGGCCTGTGCCAGCGCATTGTGCTCAGGTGTGTCATTTTCGGCGAAGGAGATGGCGTCATACTCGCAGTCATCAGCAAACAGACCCAGCAGCACACGGGTGGTGAACAGGCGCTCGCAGGCCAGGGTGATTTCATCCTCGGTGACCAAGCCTTCCTGATAGGCTTCCAGCATGTGCAGATAGGTGTTGCCGCAGTTTACGTCACAGCCGTTATGGATGGCCAGTGCGGCAGATTCGGGGGCAGTGGCCGTCACCATGTGATGGGTATGGAAGTCACGGATGGCCCAGCAGTCGCTGACCACGTGGCCTTCAAAGCCCCACTTGTCCCGCAGGGTGTCCTTCAGCAGGGTCTTGGATCCGCAGGCGGGCTCACCGTTGACGCGGTTATAGGCACCCATGACGGATTCCACA